>DAOOQY010000023.1:0-14534 GCA_035389025.1 Verrucomicrobiota bacterium | reverse complement strand
ATTTCCAACCTCAACAACTGCAACCCTTCAGGAATTTAAACAGAATAACCGTGAAACGCAGAATATGAGAGATTTGTGTTTGACAACACTCAGTCGAGACCTTAAAAAGCGCTCAACCTTTCAAGCTAAATTTGAACTGGATCGAGGCAGCGCTATCCAAATCAGGGCAAGATGCTTTATGAATAAACTGATCACGTTTGCCAGCTTAGCAGCAGTGGGTGCACTCAGCCTGCAGGGTCAGGCAGTCGACGGGTCCGGGCGGCCGTGGAGCGTATCGGCCAAGTTGCGCGGCTTCTACGACGACAACTACCGGACGACGCCCTCTGATCTGACGCCCGAGGCGAAGGAGTATCTTGGGGGCGTCGACGAGGAGAGCTGGGGTGTCAATTTCGCCCCAGGCATCAAGTACGTGCTGCTGCGGGACCAGACCACGTTGACGGCCAGCTTGGATTACGATATGCGCTGGTACGAGGCCCAGCCGAGCAGCAAGGAATTTGACCACACCGTGCGGGCGGAGATCGCCGCCTCGCATGCGTTTTCCGAGCGGTTCCGGTTGGATTTCTTCGAATCGCCCGTTTACTCCGAGGAGCCGAGCATTCTCGAGCCCAACGGCGGTCAGGCCAGCTACGTTCGCACCGATGGCAACGCGTGGCGCAATTACGCCGGCATCGGGCTGACGACCGGTTTGACGGAGCAACTGGGATCGCGTCTGGGCTACTCGAACACCTATTACAACTACCGTGACGACGGTGCGGGGAGCATCTCGGCCCTGTTGGATCGCATGGAGCACTTGGCGACTGCCGACCTGCGGTGGCAGTTCCAGCCGGCGATCATCGGCTTGGTCGGCTATCAATACGGCTATTTCGATTACACAAGCGGCGACCAACTCTGGTACACCGAGACTCCCGATTCGACAGTGCCGGAGAGCGATGCTCGAAATCAGGAGTCGCACTACGGATTCCTGGGGGTTGACTACACGGCTCTGCCGGGTCTGACCGCGCAAATCCGCGCTGGCGTCAATTACGCCCGGTATCCGAATGCGGATGTGGACGACGTCACGGCGCCGTTTGTGGATGCGGCTCTGGCATACGAGTACATGGAGGGCAGCAAGGTGTCCGTGGGGGTCAAACATGACCTGCGCCCGACCGATGTTGCCATTGCCAAGACGGACGATCTGAGTTCGTTCACCGTGTCGCAGGAAGCGACGACCGTTTACGCGTTTGTGGCGCATCGGATTTTTCCGAAACTGATCGGGACCTTGCGTGGTTCCTGGCAGCAGGGGACTTTCGAAGAGGGCATGTATGACGGCGACAGCGACAACTTCTACACTGTCGACGTGAATCTGGCCTACGAGATCACGGCCAACTTCGCGGCCGAGGCCGGCTACGCCTACGACAAGCTCGATTCCGACCTCCCTCTCCGCGAGTACGATCGCAACCGGTTCTACGTGGGCGTGAAAGCCACCTATTAAGGTCCTGACCACCCCCAGATTTGACACAACGTGGGAGGCTGGAGCATTGATTCTGGCCTCCTTTTTTTTGACACATGGACGCAACAAAGCCAAATCCGGTTCCTGACAGCCAACTGCATTTCCTCGATTACTGGCGGATTATACGCATCCGCAAGACCGTCATTCTGGCTGTCTTTCTGCTGGTCGTCCTGACGACCACGGCGGTGACGTTTGTGCTCAAGCCGACGTTCATGAGCACAGCCCGCATCGAGGTCGAGAAGCAGCCGACGGATTTCGATCCTTTCCTGCGTCCGCAGGTTCAGAATCAGTTCGACCCCTACTTCATCCAGACGGAGTTCGAGAAGATTCAGTCGAAGCCGATTCTCTACAAGGTGATCGAGTCGCTTGGCCTGCGCAAGACCTGGGGAGAGCGGCTCAAGAGCGCTGTGAGCGAGCCGGAGGCGTATTTGCTGCTGCGTCGGAACCTCGATGTGCGTCAATCGAGAAACACCAGCCTTATCGAGGTCCGCGCCTACAGCGAGAACCGCGACGAGGCCTCGGCCATCGCGAACGAAGTCGCCAATGTCTACAAGGAGTCGCGGGTCGAGGAGAAACAGCGGCAAACGAGCGCCGGCATTTCCAAGCTCAGGGCGAAGCTCGATGAGCAGGCGGAGGCCGTCGCGCAGTTGCAGGACAACGTGGATCAACTGCGGGCCGAGTTGAATATTCCCGACTCGGTCAACGACGCCTCGGTCTACCAGACATCGCTCGAACGCGAGAAGGTCAGCGCCATGGCCCAGGAACTGACGCGCGCTCACTCGGAATACGTGTATTTTCTAACAAAACTCGAGGATTTGAAGAAGCTCGATCGCACATCCATGAGGGAGGCGGTGCTGGTCACGATGCCCACGGAGGCGCGGTTGGGCGAGCTTTTGGGGACCCTGTCCCTGGCCCAGCAGGAAGTCGCCCGACTGCGGGAGGATTTTTCGAACGATTATCCCGAGATGAAGCGCAAGCTCGCGCTTGTCGAGCAAATCGATCAGCAGGTCGAGGCGCGTCTGACGGGCATCCTGACCGGTTTGGAGAACCAGGTGGTCTCGCTCAAGGCCCGCCGCGATGAACTCCAGAAGGCAGTGGACGAAGGCAAGAAGATGGTCGTCGAGGAAGCCAAGCGTTCCCGCGAGTATTGGAGCCTCAAGCGCGAGCTCGAGAACAAGCAGAAGATCAGAGACGCCATCCTGATGCGCATGCTGCAGGAGGAAGTGGATGCCGAGTTGCCGAAGGAATCGATGGTGCGGATCGTCGATCCCGCCGAGCCCGCTCTGCGGCCTGTTCGGCCCAATATCCCCTTGAACATCGCCCTGGGCATTGTGGTGGGCCTGGTCATGGGCGTCGGCCTGGCGTTCTTCATCGAGTACCTCGACACGAGCGTCAAGACCATCGACGATGTCGAGCGATCGCTGGGCGCGCCGGTCCTGGGTGTGATTCCGCAGAACGTGGGCATCCTGGCCAATGAAGGGCCTGACAGCCCGCACGGCGAGGCTTACCGCGTGTTGCGCACCAACATCCTCTTCTCGCGCAAGGAGCCGGGTGCGAACACGCTGACGGTGGTCAGCGGCGGGGCGGGCGAGGGCAAGTCGACCACCATTCTCAACCTGGCGACCGTCTTCGCGCAGAACGGCCAGCGCGTGCTTGTGGTGGATTCGGACCTGCGGCGTCCCAGCCTGCACAAGTTCCTCGCGGTGACCAACAGCATCGGGCTGACCAACTACCTCATGAAGCAGAACACGCTCGAGGAGGTGATCCAGACCACCAAACTGCCGATGATGGACTTCCTGGCGAGCGGCAAGCTGCCCAGCAGTTCCCTCGGGATTCTGAACTCGGCGCGGATGAAGGAGTTCATCAAGGATGTCCAGCAGCGATACGACTTCGTGTTTTTCGATTCTCCTCCGATCATGGGTGTGAGCGACGCCTCGATTCTGGCGAGCGAGGTGGATTTGTCGGTTCTGGTGGTCCAATACCGCAAGTATCCGCAGGCGATGACCTTGCGGGCCAAGCAGATGGTGGAGAAGGTCGGCGGAACGATGCTCGGTGTTGTGCTCAACAACATCAACATCTCTCAGGATTCGTACTACTACTACTACAGCGGCTATTACTACGATTACTACTCGAAGGGCGAGTACGGTGAATCCAAATCGAGCGAGGACGGCGAGTCTCGCAAGGCAGCGCCCGAGAAGCCGGCGGAAGCGGAGTTGAAGACGAAATACTGATTGCCTTGGCTCGGGCGGAGTTGAAGGATGTGGCGATGATGACGACGATGGTCCAACTGGTCAGAGGAGGATGGTGGTGCGCGCTGGCGGCGCTGCTGGCGGCGCTGAGTTGCGGGTGCGAGAGTCCGAATCAGGGAGGCGGTTCCGTTGCGCCGGTGCAAGACGCTGGCCCCGCCCAAACGCCGCCCTTGAGCGCGGATGCGGTGCAGATTGGGGACAAGGTTGAGATCACGTTTTCGGACATACCGGAAGTCTACCCCATCATGGTCCAGCGGGTCAGGGAAGACGGGAGCATCACGTTGCCGCTGGGCGTGAGGGTCGAAGCGGCCAACAAGAAGGCGACTGAGCTGCAGGATGCGATCGTCAACGCCTATGTCCCCAAGTACTTCAAGCGGCTGACCGTGGCGGTGCGGCTCGAGGAGCGCGTTTTCTACGTCGGCGGGCAGGTGCGAGCGCCCAATCGCTACGTCTTCCTGGGCGAGATGACGGTTTTGGGGGCGATCAAGGTCGCCGGCGATTTCACCGAATTTGCCAAGCGCACCGCTGTCAAGGTCACCCGCGCTGATGGCACCGAGATCAAAGTGGACTGCAAGAAAGCGCTGAAGAACTCGAAGTACGATCTGCCCGTCTTTCCCGGAGACAAGATCGACGTCCCGCGTCGCGTGCTTTGGGAGTAGCGGATGGTGCGGGGCTTTTGACGCAATGGTTCTTCTGCGTGTCCTGACGGGGAGCCAGGCGGGGGCGGTCACGCAGGCGCGGCGTTTCCCGTTTCGAGTGGGGCGAGCTTCGAGCGCGGACTGGCGAATCGAAGCCCCGGGCGTCTGGGACGAGCAGTTCGAGATTCTCCTGTCTCAGGCGGATGGGTTTCTTCTCTCCGCCAATGCGGCGACCCTCACGTGTGTCAACGGCGAGCGCGTGTCGCAGGTCCCTCTGAAGAATGGCGATCACATCGAGTGCGGCGACCTGCGAATCCAGTTTTGGCTTAGCCCAGCCCGCCAGCGCGGACTGCGGGCGCGGGAGACGGCCACGTGGGTGGCTCTGGCCGGTCTGGCGGCCGTTCAAGCGTATCTCTTCTGGTGGTTGACCCGATAAACCCGGCGCCGCCGCGCGCGCCGATCGATGCGGGTCTGTGCTCGCCTTTCGAGCCCGAGCCCGCTACGCTCTCGCGTCATGAACACGGTGCGACTCGGGATCATCGGACTCGGCAACATCGGAAAGTACCACGCCGACTACTTGCTCAATCGGAAGGTGACGCGGTGCGCGCTGACCGCTGTGGCCGACGCCTTCACCCCGCTGGATCGTTACGCGCAGGAATCGTTGAAGACCTTTACGGACGGAGAGGCGCTGATTCGGTCCGGCCTGGTGGATGCGGTTGTCATCGCGACGCCCCACTATCAGCACACCAGCCTGGGGGTTTCCGCGATCGAGGCGGGACTGCATGTGATGGTCGAGAAGCCGATTTCGGTGCACAAAGCCGACGCCGAGCGTCTGATTGCGGCGCACCGGGCCCGGCCAGACCGGGTGTTTGCCGCCATGTTCCAACTTCGGACCGAGCCGCGGTACATGAAGATCAAGCGTCTGATCGAAGCGGGCGATCTGGGAACCCTGGTGCGGACAAGCTGGATCATGACCGATTGGTATCGCACGGAGGCGTATTACGCCAGCGGCGGCTGGCGCGCCACGTGGAAGGGAGAGGGCGGCGGGGTGCTTCTCAACCAATGCCCGCACAACCTGGACATTCTCCAGTGGCTGTGCGGCATGCCGCAATCGGTGCGCGGTTTCTGCCAACTCGGGCGGTATCACGGCATCGAGGTCGAGGACAATGTCACGGCCTACTGGGCCTGGGCAAACGGAGCGACGGGGGTGTTTGTAACCTCGACCGGTGAAGCGCCCGGCACCAACCGGCTCGAGATCTGCGGCACTCGAGGCCGACTCGTCCTCGAAGACAACCGCCTCAGGTTCACACGCAACGAGGCCGACATGATCGAGTTCAGCCGGTCGGCGAAGGCGGGTTTTGCGCGGCCTGATATCTGGAATATCGACATCCCGTTCGACAACGCCCCCGCCCAGCATGCGACGCTGATGCAGAACTTCGTCGACTCCATTCTCGACGGCGCGCCCCTGGTGGCTCCCGGCGAAGACGGTCTGCGCTCCGTCGAACTTGCCAACGCGATGCTCTATTCCTCGATTCTGGGCCAGACCGTCGAACTCCCGCTGGACGGCGCCGCGTACGAGCGGACGCTCGAGGGTTTGATCGCGCAGTCCAAGTTCGAGAAGAAGGTCGCGGCGGTGAGCGGCGAGGATTTCACGAAGTCCTTCGTGCGGTGACCTCCCCGTGTGCCGCCGCCCCGACCTGGCGTGGTGTCTCACCCCGACTGTGCACAGAGGGCGGTCAGACCTCGCACGAGGACTGCCATGCAGGCGAGGGGGCCGGATCAACGAACGGCATGTTGCGGCGAAAAGTCTGACGGAGGGTCTGGATTTGACAATTCCGGCTTTGCGGACACATTCGCGATCAAATCTATGACGATTCGCACTGCATCTCTTGCCGCCGGTTTGGCATTGGCGGCGACCATCTCCGCCGCTTCGCTCCAGAGCATCCCGCTCAAAGACATCGAAGGGAAAGACACCAACCTGGGCGCGTATCGGGGCAAGGTGCTGCTGGTGGTCAATGTGGCGTCGCAATGCGGCTACACGCGCCAGTACAAGCCGCTCGAAACGATCTATCGCAAGTACAAGGATCGGGGGTTGGTGGTCATTGGGATTCCGAGCAACGACTTTGGCGGCCAGGAGCCGGGGACAGCGGACGAGATCAAGGCGTTCTGCAAGTCGCGGTTCGAGGTCACGTTTCCGTTAATGGAGAAGGTCCAAGTCAGAAGTGGAGCGGGTCAACATCCTCTTTATGCCCATTTCACCGGCACAGACTCGCCCTTCCCCGGTGACGTGAAATGGAACTTCACGAAGTTCCTGATCGGTCGGGATGGCCAGATTCTGTCGAGATTTCAGCCGGCGGATGAGCCGGATTCGGAAAAGGTGACGAAGGCGATCGAGGCGGCTCTGGCAGCCCGCTAGCCTGCATTTCTCAGCACTTTTTGCCACCGCGGGGCCGGAGTTCTCAAGAGAAGTCAGCATGCAGGCCCGGATTTCGTTGTCATTCTCCCAGTGGTGAGAAATCCGGGCCAGGGTGCTCGATCTGGCGGGGCATGACAAAGAGGTTGTCGGGGTGGATGTGGACGGTGAGCGGAGTTCCCGGGGCTCGGGTTTGCATGGGATTATGCTCGAGGGCTTTGATTGTGGCTCCGTTGGGCAGCCCCAGCAGGTATTGTTCGATCTCGCCCAGGTAGTGAGTCCGGGCGACGACGGTTTCCAGCATGTTGCTCGGATGAGGACCGAACCGGACCGCTTCAGGGCGGAAACCGAGCCAGACCGGCTGTCCGGGCACAATCCCGTTCCGCGGTGACGCCGTAAACAGACCGCAATCGGCGCGAAGCTCGAGTCCGGCCTGCGACGTCGCCACGGCATCCGCCTCGATCCAGTTGGCTTCGCCGATGAAGTCCGCGACGAATCGGCTGGCTGGAGCGCAGTAGATTTGTCGGGGTGTGCCGATCTGCTCGATTGTTCCGTCTCTGAGGACGGCGATCCGGTCGGCCATCGACAGCGATTCCTTCTGGTCGTGGGTGACGTAGATTGTCGTGACGTGCGACTCGTCATGAATGCGCCTGATTTCCTCGCGCATTTCGAGGCGGAGCTTGGCGTCGAGGTTCGAGAGCGGCTCATCGAGCAGCAACACATCCGGCCGAACCACAAGAGCGCGGGCCAGAGCCACCCGTTGCTGTTGGCCTCCCGACAGTTCGGCGGGCGAACGATGGGAGAAGGCCGTCATCTGGACCGTCTCGAGCGCTTGGCGGACCTGGTGTTCCCTTGACCGAGCCGGGACGCCGCGGGCTTCGAGCCCATACGCGACATTCTGCGCGACCGTCATATGCGGCCAGAGTGCGTAGTTCTGAAAGACCATCCCGGTCTTGCGGTGCTGGGGTGGCACGCCCATCATCGGACGGTCTGCAAAGAACAGTTCCCCGGCGTCAGGTTGGCAGAATCCAGCGATGATCCGGAGCAAGGTGGTCTTTCCGCAACCGGAGGGCCCGAGCAGAAAGAACAACTCGCGGTCGTGGACCTCGATCGAGACATCCCGCAGAACCACGGCGGGGCCAAACCGTTTGGTGAGATTTCGTATCCAGACGCGCATGGGGAAAGTCAGGGGGGCGGAGTCGTTCTGCTCGGGATTTGCCCGGGGTGACGGGTGTGCGCTTCAGACGCTGTCGGCTGCCCGCGGTTGGCGGAGGCCGGGACTGGTGTCGGCGCTCGCTCTGCCAGCGCGCGATACTTGTCTTGCGCCCATGCCTGCCATTGCAGTTTCGTTCGGTTTCGAAAAGAAGCGTCTTTCCACGGCCCTTGGGACAGATCGTGTCCTGCCGTCTCACTGATCGGCATGCGGCCCAACTCCGCGCGCTCAGCCTCGATTTGGCCGCGACGGATCATTGCGCGCCATGCGGTCTGGAGTTCGGCGTGGGTATCAACCAGCAGCGCGCCGGCGAGAGCAGCGACAATCTCCCGGCGTTCGCGGGCAAGTCGGGCGTCATAGCGAAAGGCATGGGGGAGGTCGAACGGCGAGAAGGCGATGTTGCTGACGTCGCGATAGCGCCGGTAGAAATCGGGGCGCACCGCCATGCGTTCGATCGAGTGGTGACGCGGCCCATCGGGATGGCCGCGCGGCAGAAACCAGAGGCGCTGGCCCCGTTCGCCGAGGCAGAAATCGAGGAATCGCTGGGCGGCAGCGAGGTGCGGCGCGCCTTTGAGGATGCAGAGCCCGTCGGGGCTGATCGCGGTGAAATCGTCGGGAAGCACGAACGTCATGTCGGCGCGGCCAGCGACGGCGATCTGCGTGAAGCCGTAGAAATCGATGGCGAAGCCGTAAGCGATCTCGCCCATCGTGACGTCTTTGGCGGTGCTCGACGAGAGGCGGTCGAACTTGGATGTGTTTCCGGCAATCTCGGTCAGCAACCGCCATCCCTGTTGCCAGCCGTAGGCCTGAAGAAACGCCTCGAACATGTTGTTCATCGTCCCGCTGTTCCGCGGGTCGGCAATGCCAACCCAGCCCCTCAACTCCGGATTGGCCAGGTCCGCCCAACGCCTGGCCAGCGGCAAGCCCATGCGCCGTTGGACTCGTGTGTTCTGGAGAATGCCGAAGCTGGACAGAGCGACGCCATACCATCGGTGCGCGGCATCGTAGAGTTCCACGCCATTCGCGCTTTGGGGAATGGCCGACAGAATCTCGCCTGGGACGCGGTAGGCCGTCGTGAGTCCCTTGTCGGCCAGGAGCAAATACGGTTCGGGGCCGCCCCCAAAGAAGCAGTCGATGCCGATCCCGTCGGGCTTGGCGGCAAACTCGGATTGCACGAACTTGAGGGCGTCGGCCGTGCCGCCCAGGTTCCGCCACTCGACGGTGGCAGGCTCGCCATGGGTTTCGCGGTGCCAGGCCTCGAAAGCCTGGCCGAATTCCGAGCAGATCGAAGTGTTGTGGGGCGAGATGACGACCACCTGAACGTCTGCTGCGGCGGCAATCCACGCCAACAATCCGGCGAGAGCGCCTGTCACTCGCCGATGGAGGGCGCGCGCCCGAACCAACGATGCAGACGTGGTCGCAGTGTCGTTCACTCCGCAAGCCCGCCCCGAACGGGCCTCGATGCGTCTGTCAACCCCGATCGTCGCCCAGGCTGCGGGCGATCAGGATGATGCGCAACATTTCGAGCACAGCAGTGATCAGGCCGGCGACGTACGTGAGGGCAGCCGCGTTGAGCACGCGGCTCACGGCGGCGCGTTCGCGGCCGCTGACGAGCCCGTGGCGCAACAACTGGTCCTTTGCGCGCCGACTCGCGTCGTACTCGACGGGCAGGGTGATGAGTTGAAAGAACGTGACGACCGCGTAAGCCCCGACCGCGAAGGGCAGGAGCGCGGCAAACAGCTTGACGCTGATGAAGCCGATATAGGTCAGCAGCATGCCGACACCCAGAATGAAGAAAGCGGCCTTGGTCGCGAAACTGGTGGCGGGCACGAGCATCATCCGCAACTGAAGCGGCGCATACGCGGCTTGATGCTGGAGGGCATGGCCTGCCTCGTGAGCAGCCACCCCCACGGCCGCGATCGAACTGCCCTGGTAATTCTCCCCGGAAAGGAAGAGCGCGCGCCTGAGTGGATCGTAATGGTCGGTCAAGTGTCCCTGCACGGGATGAATGCCGACATCCTGCAGGCCGGCGCGGTCGAGGATGACCCGGGCGGCCTGCGCCCCCGTCACACCCGACTCGAGAGGTTGACGGACATAGCGTTTGTACGTCGAGGTGAGTCTGAACTGGGCATAGAGGCCCAGGAGCAAACCCGGGATCATCAGCCAATCGTATGGTCCAAAAAACATGATCGTGCCTTCCGATCGCGGCCTCTCTCCCTCCGCGGCCTCGCAAGGAGGCCCCGCCTGCATCTGCCTGCGCCTGAGGTTGAGAGAGGAGCAGCCTTTTTTTCATGCGACGGCACCCCAGACGCCACGCTGCTAACAGATGTCTCAAAAGAGGCCGAAGCGCAAGGCCGAAGGCTTCACACTTCGAGAACCTTCTCGAACTTGGTGAGGTCGTGGGCGCCGGCGTCGGTGATCGCGACCATGTCCCCGAGCCGGACGCCTCCAATGGAAGGGTAGTAGAGCCCCGGCTCGACGGCAAGGACGTGGCCGGGGCGGAGGACGGCATCGCTGGCTTCAGTGACCTGGGGAGGCTCGTCGAGTTCGAGTCCGACGCCATGACCCGTCCCGTGCAAGAACCCCTCCAACCGTCCGTTGCGGCGGCCTGTGCGGTATCCCTCCCGCTCGAACTGGCGCGCGACCGCACGGTGAATCTCGCAGCACTTGCGGCCGGGACGCATCATCCGCAAGGCGAGTTGCTGGGCGCTTTTGACGGCGTGATAAAGCTGGCGAAGGCCTTCGGAGGCCCGGCCTTTGACGACGGTGCGCGTGATATCTCCGTGGTACCCGGTCTTTTGGGAGCGAGGAAAGACATCGATGGCGATGGGCTGGTTGGCGCTGAGGGGCCCGTGGCCCGGGTCGTGGGGGTCGCAGGCCCTGTGTCCGCCGGCGACGATGGTGTGGCTGGCGCTGCCACCCGCCTGGAGAATGGCGACCTCGGCGATGGCGCGCAGACGTTCGGATGTCAGAAGGGCGCCGCGGTAGGCGAGTTTGCGGCCGGGGCCGACCTTGGCGCTGCGGAGGGCCTGAATGGCCTCGGCCATCCCGACCTCGGCCATCATGAGAGCCGCGCTGACCTTCTTGACCTCGTCGGCGGTCTTGAACTCGCGTTCGGGAAAAAAGAGCGCACCGCGCCGAACCTTCAACCGAATCTTCAGCCGCCGGAGTTCGCGGGCCAGGCCATACGGGAAGTTCTCCGGCACGAGGAACCTGTCGATCCCTCGTTCGTGCGCGAGCAGCCACACGACTCGAGCGAGGCTTTCGTCGCGGGGACGTTTCAACTTGCGCTGACAGCGGCTCAAGGAGAGGACGCGGCAACCGTTGGCTTCGCGGCGGGCGCGTTCCAGTTCGAGATCGCTGGCGATCATGTAGCTTTGTCCATCGCGGCGAAGGTAGACGAAAGGACCCGGGATAAACATCTTGACCGCATACAGCATGTTCGCGTCCCGCTCGCTGTCGGCGACCAGCAGCAAGTTGTCCTCGCTCATTGCCGCGGCTCCCGGGTCGGCGCGGAGATCGTGGTGGTGGGCATTGTCATGAGAGTCGGATTGGCTTTCCAAAGCGAGCGAACGCGGCGGGATGGGGCCCGCCGCGTTCGGGAGTGCAGTGCCGATGATCGTACGTTCCTGGCCGCCGGGCCCCTTTCATTTCCAGGGGAAGAAACGCGCGGCGGCAATCGATCATTGGTACATCATGATCAGGTTCGCCCCTTGCGCCTGCACGGAAGTGATCGTCAACGCAGAGGCGCCGACGAGCCGATAGAATCGGGTCGGACCGCTCAAGGGGAGCGTGATGCGCTTCGCGTTCGTATCAATCACGGCGGCAGCATCGTCGGCATAACCTCCGGCGACGGCCGCCGACGACTGCACCTTGACTGCCGGGGCCGGGACGATATCGAGGTAGGCCTTGATGGCGCCCTGGGCCTCCGCGTCGTTGATCAGGGTGCGAACGCCACTGGCCATGTTCACCGCGCTCCATTCGACGTGCGCGCTGCCGCCACGCTCGTACCAGACCAGGCGGAACGGATAAAGACCCGTGACCGGCACGTAGAACTCGAATGTGCCCGTCACTTCGTTGGCGGTCCCGCCGTTGCGGGCGCCGAGGACGGGTGTCTTGGCGCCGAGACTGGCACCGGACGAGACTTTGAAGCCGTCGTCACTGATCACGGTGAAACGGTAGGAACCGGCTGCCAACTCGAGCCAGGCGTTTGCCTCGACGGCGAAGTCGTCCGTCAGCCCGGTCTCGTCCAAACCCGGCACCAGGTACTCCCTTTGGAAGAAGCCGGCAGTTCCGCTGTCCTGAGACATCTCGATCAACTGCTCGGTGACGCTCTTGTCGAGGATGGCGGGGATTGTCGAATTGGGCGCGAGTTGGAGTTCGGCCCGTTCGAGGCTGCTTTCGTACGGTCCATATGCGGGGTCGGCTTGGACCACCCGGACGTGGAAGCCGCGGTCCTTGCCCGGGCCGGGCTGACGATTGGCGGGATCGAGGCTCAGGTAGTTAATGCTGAACTGCCACTCCGCGGCAATGTCGACACCCTCGCTGTCCTTGAACGCGATCTTGGCGCTGTTGATCGCGCCTGAGGGAGGAGGCGGCGCGATGGGGTAGTGCACCGTCGCGCCCGTGGCCGTCGGTGTCACCGTGGCGGGGACGGCCTGGCCGTTCACTTCCAGTGTCACTGTGCCGACGTTGACGGACGTGGTGCGGTTCTGAATCACCGCGTCAATCACCGGGAGCGCGGTGTTCAGCTCCGAGCCGGGCGCGGGCGAAAGGGAGGTGATGGCCGCGCGATCCACAGACGGCCCGCTGGCTGGAACAAAGACCATGTAATTGAGGTAGCGAGCCCCGTCACCGGGATCCGGCGTGACCTGGCGCAACCGCAAGGTCTTCTTGCCCGAGAGGTAGAGGACGATCTTGTTCTGCCCCGTGCCATCGGTGAGCGCGAAGTTGCGAAACTGGAATCCGGTCCGCGCGCCCAGGAACGAGCCGAGCGGCGTGGCGGCGGCGTCCGGCTGGGTGGGATCGCCGGTGACTTCTTCGAGGACGCTTTCGCCGGTTGCCATGTTGGCGAGGCCCTGGCGGAGATAGACCTCGTAATGGCCCGCGGGGAAAGTGCGCGTGTAATTCATCCACTCGCCGGCGGTGATGTCGCCGACGGCGTAGTCATACACGCCCATGGCCGCGCCGCCCGCGGCGGCGTACTTGGCCCGCTCATGATCGAGGGCATGCGTCATCCGCACGGGGTCATCGGGCCGATACTTGGTGTCATCCGCATTGGGCGAGGTGCGGGTGTCGCTGAAATCCACCGTCGACACTCCCGCCTGCCAGCTATATCCATTGGAATCATAGCCGCCCTCCCCGACGACCACGGGGTTGTCGATGAACTGGCCGTAGGCGAAATTGTAGTCCTCGACTTCGATGGCGAGGCTGTCGACCGCGAAGGTGTCGAAGAAGAGGTTGCGCGAGGTCGGGACGCCATCGCTGTCTTCGACCGAGAGGATGGCCGCGTAGTTCACGTTCGAGGCCAGGCCGCCCAGGGTGACGGTGCGGCTGTTGCCCGTCCCAGTGACGTTGAGACCGTTGGCGGTGGTGAAGGTGTTTCCGTTGAGCGTGACCGAGATTCTCTCGTTCGCCAGCGGCTTGTCGTCGGTCACTTTGAACGCGATTTGGGTCGAGGCGGGGAGGAAGTTGGCGTATTCGGCGGGCGCGATGTCCGAGAGAATGGCCGCGGTGTTGCCGGCGGCGGGCGGGGCGTGGAGGACGGCATTGTCGTAGTGAACCGAATAGAGCCTCTCGCCGCTGAACTGCTGGTAGCAGTACAAGGTGAAGTAGCCGGTGGTGATGAAGGGCGCGGCGGGAGAATCGGTGCCATCCTGCATCAGATCGGCCGCGGGGGTGTCCAGGATGGTCCGTGACCAGAGCACGGCATTGGCGTCGTCCTTGTCCAGAATCTGGGCGCAGGCCTCGACATTGCCGTTGTGGACCGTGAGGGTGAGCGCCAGGGTGACGTTTTGGTTCTTCAATTCGGCGGTGACGCCGTCATCTGCGATGAAGTACTTCTGAACTCCCTTGGTGATGAGCACGTCGGTTGGGTCTTTGGCGAGGCCGTAACCGGCCAATGTGCCGGGGCTGTTGCCACCGGTGTTCGGGATGAATGCCAACACCGCATAGGCGTCCTCGCCGGAGTCCTGCACCAGATCGACTTCCAAACGCACCTGCTCGCCATCCTTGAGTTCGATCACGCGGCTGGTTTTCTGGCTGGCGGTGAAGATGTCCTGATTCGCCGGCGGCAAGTCAAAATGGAACTGCTGGCTTTCCTCGGTGGGAATCCCGAAACCGGGAACGAACGTGAAGTCCGCCCAGGCGGTCTTGGTGTTGTCGTTGAAATCGTCAATCAGCGTCTCGTCCGTGACGAACACCTCGGCGTTGTCGTAATGGACCGAGTAGGTCTTGTCCCCGCTGTATTGCTGATAGCAGTACAGGGTGAAGTAGCCGGTGGTCAGGAAAGGCGCGGCCGGTGAATCGGTTC
>DAOOQY010000022.1:0-14545 GCA_035389025.1 Verrucomicrobiota bacterium | reverse complement strand
GACGCAAGAGCCAATCCGATGTCTGGACCGTCGGGCCAAGACTCGCGGTGGGAATCGGATCCAAGGCTGTCGTGCTGCGGATCGCACCGCGCGCCAGGGCGGGGTTGCCCATGTCGTTGGCGAACGCGTTTCTCCAGCTCAGCAAGGCCGCCTCGTGATCCCCGCGGGCCACGGCCTTCTCCGCGCTGCTGCGCAGCATATAGGCCTGCACCTTGTCCAGAAGGCTCACCCTGACCCTGGGACGAAAACCCGAGGGTGTCGTCGGCCAGACCTTGGCCAACACGGCCACGCCCAGCACCAACGCCAGCACCAAGCCAATGACGACCATCCGGAACCAGAAGTGCAGGACCAGAAGCCTGACCAAAGGCCAGTCATTGAGTTTGTCGCCCAAAATCAGCTTGATCTCCAAACGACTCGACGACGACGCCTTGCGGCGAGGCTTCGACTCGGCAGCAGCATGATGCGTCCGCATTCTGCCGTGCCCGGCCTGCGCCTGTCGCCACGGAGGTATGCCCCGGGGAGCCTCGGACGTCTGGGACACCACCGGCGCCGGCGCCTGGGTCGCGCCCGACGGAACAGCCAGCAGGCACGTTGCCTTGCCGGCTGTCTCGACGGCAGTGTCACGCAGACTCGCGGGTATGAGGCAGAACTGGCCTGGGCCGAGGGTCACGGTCTCGCCAGCCCCGGCCACGGCGGCTTTGCCTGACAATATCCCGACAACGATCGGACGATTCGGCGCATTCAGGACCCGCCGATTGGGCGCCTGGCTCTGCCACTCCTCGACTTGAAACCAAGGGGTGTCGGCCAGCCGGCGGGTCACGGACGCGTCGTCCCCCTCGAAGTCGGTACGCACCAGGTCCGGCTCGATGTCGTCGTAGTCCATCGCCGCCAGAGCCTGTTGGATGTGAAGCTCACGAGGCTTGCCGTCAGGCCCCAGCCGGTTCCAGTCAAAGAGGCGGTACGTGGTGTTCGAGTTCTGTTGAATCTCGCACAGGACAATCCCGCCGCCAATGGTATGAACCCGCCCGCCGGGAACGAACATGACATGGCCGGCCTGAACGGGGATGGTGTGGAGGCACTCCAGCACGCGCCCTTCGCCCAGTTTGCGCTCGAATTGGTGGCGCTTGACGCCGCGGACAAGGCCTGCGGTCAAACGGGCCTCGGGCTCGGCCTGAGTGATGTACCAGATTTCTGTCTTGGGCTCGGCGCCCGATCGGGCCGCCACGTCGTCGGGTGGATGGACCTGCACGGAGGGCGCCTCCCGGCAGTCGAGCAACTTGACCAGCAGTGGAAACCGTCCGTTCGCCGAGCCCGCGGACCCCAGCAGTTCGGCGGCGTGATGTTGCATGAGCCATCGCAGGTCCTTGCCGGCGAGGGGTCCGTTGGTGACAACGCTCACGCCCTCAGGGCGATCCGAGATTTCCCACGATTCGCCGATCTGGAGGCCCGGAGGAAGCGCCTTGGCGTAGAGTTCTTCGAGTTTGCGCCCTCCCCAGACGTGCTCCTTGAGAATGGGCTGAAAAACCAATGGGTACAGCATGGCGTGTCTTCTGGCGAATCAGCCATTCTCAGGCGGGCTGGGAACGGCTTCGTCGAAATGACCGAAACTGCGGAACTTCTGGTAACGCTGACGCAGGCGCGCGTCGGAGGGAACGGCCTCGACCTCGTGCAAGTGGCGCAGGAGATAGACCCGCAACGTCTCCGCCATGGTCGGGAGGTCGTTGTGCGCGCCGCCCAAAGGCTCCGGGACAATCTCGTCGACCAGCTTGAGTTCGAGCAGGTCCTTCGCCGTGATCTTCAGGGCCTCGGCCGCCTTGGGCGCAGCCGAACGGTCCTTCCAGAGAATGGCAGCGCAGCCTTCGGGACTGATGACGGAGTAATAGGCATTCTCGAGGATCAACACGCGATCGGCCACCCCAAGACCGAGCGCCCCTCCGGACCCACCCTCCCCCAGCACAACCGCGACAATCGGCACCGAGAGCAACATCATCTCCCGCAGGTTGACGGCGATCGCCTCCGCAATGTGCCGCTCTTCCGCCCCGATCCCCGGATACGCGCCCGCCGTGTCGATCAAGGTCACGATCGGCAGTTGAAATTTCTCGGCCAGGCGCATGAGGCGCAGCGCCTTGCGATAGCCCTCCGGGTGCGCAGACCCGAAGTTGCGCAGAATGTTCTCCTTGGTATCCCGTCCCTTCTGGGTGCCAACCACCAGGATGGGCTCCCCCTCGAGCCGGGCGAACCCACCCACAACTGCCCGGTCGTCCGAGTAGGCCCGATCGCCATGTAGTTCCTCGAAATCCGAGAATGTCGTGCCGAGATAATCGAGGGTGTAGGGCCTCTTGGGATGGCGGGCCATCTGAACCCGCTGCCAAGCCGTCAGGTTCGAGAACACATCACGCCGCGTCTCGGCGATCTTCCTCTCGATCTGCAATACCTCGTCATCCAGGCTGATTTCGAGGGAATGCATCTCGGGATGCCGCCGCATCTCGTCCAGCTTCCGCTGCAATTCCAGAATCGGTTTCTCGAAGTCCAGGTAGTGTCTCATAGCACGAAACCACGGCTCGGAATCCATCTCGTCCGCCGAAGCAGCGTGCCTCTCCAAACCACGGCTAAGAGCTCCCCTGGCCCGGACATTCCATGCCGGAACGAGGACGCCGAGTCCCGTGCTGTGGCGGAACCGCCCCCAGAAAGGCAACCAGGCGCCTCCCGTCGGTTCTGAAGGCGTCCTGTCATGGGAACAGTGTGTTGCATTTCTCGATCTCTCGAACCCGGCGCGGTCTTGCCTATCCAGCCTGCATCGGGCGCACTGTAGACGCCTCTTCCTGGCCCCGCAATGTCGAATTCCCAATCTGTCGAACGCTTGGCCCCCTTCAGCCGCCGTCGCCGCTCCGGCAGGGACCTGCCCTGGCATCGCTGTCCGCCGGCAGCCTCGTCAGGTCGAGACGCTCGGCCAATGTGTCGAGGAAGACTCCGACCAAACGCTGGAGCCGGTTCTGCTGGCAACTGAGCCACCACACATACGCGGGCAGGGCCAGGAGCAGAGACCACCACAACGGCCGCCCCCGCCCGAGGACTCCGATCGCCAGAAGGACGCCGCCCAGAAGAACCCCCATCCCGGCCCGAGCCGGCAGCGTGAGCGCCGGACGCAACCGAACACGCATCCTGCATTGGCCGTCCGAACCCAGATCGGTCACGGTCACCAGGCGCATCTTGCACCATCGCCCTCCATAGAGTTCCAGATCGAACCAACCCCAGCCGCCGTCAACCCGGTGGGCCCACCCCTGTTCGGTCAGACGTGCCACAACCCGCGACAGGAACGCCCGGCGGTCGAACCCCGACGGAGTAAGGTAGACGAGGAGGTCCGGCATCTCCTGGTGTTGCTCACGCCTGAGCGATTCCAAAGTCTCGTGCGCCTCCAACCGCGTCTGCCTGGAAAAGAGACGCCCCTGATACCGAGCCCAGCCCCGCACGATCGGCTGAAGCGCAAACAGGAGCGCGACCAGAGGTTTGGACCAAACACGGCGCTTCCCATCCGGCAAAGCCGCCTGCAACGCGGCGACCACACAGACGCCAGTCGAACCGATCAGGCTCAGCGCCGCGAGCGGCCAAAGCCACGGGACCAACGGCGCCAACACAAGGAGCGGCAGGGTAATCACCAAATGGTACTCGAAACTGGTCAGAACCATCGGCGAAATTGACGACGGCGCGGCGTAGAGGCCCTGGAAGAGGCCCGCTCCGAAGAGACCATGGTAGATCATCGGGCGCCGCGCCCGGACGCCCGTCTCGTGCGATGCGTAGATGCGCCCACGCCACATGCTGCCTCCGAGCGGACTGAAATACTCGGGGTGCTTGCGTTCGAGAAGGGCCTCGGCTTCGCCGTAACCGTGCTGCTGCCTCAAATACGCCTGCACGGTCGATCTCCGGTAATGCCAGACCACCGCCGCCGGACTGAATCCGATCTCATAGCCCCGCTGCTGCAAACGCCAGCAGATGTCGACGTCGTCGCCCGCCTTCCGGAAGACCGGGTCGAAACAGCCAATCTCATCGAGAGCCCACTTCCAGAATGCCATGTTGCAGCCGGGGATGTGCTCCGCCACCTGGTCCGTCAGCAGCACATGCGCGGGGCCTCCCGGTGATACCTGCACCGCCGCCGCCACCCAGGAGTCCTCCGAAGGCAGCAGGTTCGGACCGCCCATCCCGGCGTACCGGCTCCGCGCCAAATCGCTCACCAGGTAATGCAGCCAGTCTTCGTCGACACGGCAGTCGGCGTCGGTGAACGCGACGATCTCACCCCGCGCCGCCTCGATGCCGGTGTTGCGCGCCACCGACAAACCAAGATTCCGCGGGTGACGCACATAGCGCACCCACGGGAAGCGGCCCGCGATCTCCGGAGTCTCGTCGGTCGAACCGTCATCGACCAGAATGACTTCGCACGCAGTGTAAGACAGGGCGCCGAGCGATTCGAGGCAGGCGCTCAATGTGCGCGCCCCGTTGTAGCTGGCCACCACCACCGAGACCATCGGGCGGGAAACGGTCCGGAAATGCGGTGCGCCCCCGTAGGCCCTCTGCACCGCCAACGCCGCAGGTTTGGGGACCCGCGTCGCAGTTGTCAGTCCAAAATGCCAGTCCTCGACGGCCAGTCCGTCCTTGAACCACGCGTCCGTGAAGCTGAAAACCACGGCGCCGGCCGCCCCGGCCCGAAAGACGCTCTCGATGCTCGATTCGAGCAACTCCGCTTGGCGCGACTCGCCCTCGCGGAGCGAGTCGAGCCCGAACTCGCCGAGCACCAGAGGCTTGGAATCGGCCAGCACCTGGAGGCGGGCGAGGTAATTCCTGAATGCCTGAGGATGATGGAGGTAGACGTTGAAACAAACAAAGTCGATCGCCTGCACCCGGAGATATTCCGTCGGAGGAAAACTCCCGAACGTGCAGAGGCACTGAGCGTCGACGCTCTTGACCACACCCACCAACTCCTCCAAAAACAACCCAACCACCGCCGGGCCGGTCCAGCGAACGCTGTCGGGCGGCAACTCGTTCACCACGCTGATCCCGAACACGGCCCGATGCCCCGCACAGGCCAGCGCCGCCTCCCGCACAGCCCGCCGGGCCGCCTCCCTGGCCGGAGCATCGTCCAGGCAGGCCTGCTTGTTCCAAGGCACATCCACCAGCAACCACAGCCCCTGCAAAGCAGCCAACTCGAGGAACCACTCCGGCGGCACATCGTACACCCGCAGCAGATTGACCCCCCACACGCGCATCTGATCGAAATCATGGGCCGTCTGCGTCGGCGAGCAAAAGTGCTCGCCGGCAGCGTTCGGCGCAAATGGCCCATAGGTCACGCCGCGCGCGAAGAACTTGTCTCGCCCGAGGCGGAAAAACTTGCCATCCACCACCACTCGGGCGCGGTGTGACTCAGCATCCGGCATCGCGCCCTTAGACGCGCAGGTGCCGCGTCGGATTCAGTGTTGGAGTGTTGGCAACGCATTGCGAACGCTCTTGTCAGCGCCAACGTGGAGTGTCAAACGAGACAACGACTGGTGAATGTGAAGAAGTCCTGTATCAACCGTCACTGCATTCGAGGCGAAGACCCGGTTCGGGGAACTGCTCGACCGTGTGGTCCGCGTCTTCGAGTTTTCGGCTTCGCCGCGGTCAGAAGTCCATGAAATATGCGGGTTGGCCCGCCTCGCCAGCTTGACATCGCATCCGTCAATCTTCATTTTCTTGTTTTAGGCTCACGAGAATCCGACTGATCAACATGGTATGACTGAACCACATTCTTTGCTCGGAACGCTTCAGACTCTGGACCTGGGCGGCGGCCGGACCGGGCAGTTCTATTCGCTGCCGGCGCTGACACAGGCGGGGCTGGGCACCCTGGAGCGACTCCCGATTTCGCTGCGGATTGTGCTCGAATCTGTCCTCAGGAACTGTGACGGGAAGAAGATCACCGAACAGAACGTGCGCGACCTGGCCGGGTGGCAGCCTCGAGCCGAGCGCACGACCGAGATTCCGTTCGTCGTCGCCCGCATTCTGCTGCAGGACTTCACGGGCGTGCCTTTGATGGTGGACCTTGCGGCCATGCGTTCCGCCGCCGCGCGGCTCGGGAAGAGTCCGAAGACCGTCGAGCCTCTGGTGCCGGTGGATTTGGTGATTGACCATTCGGTGCAGGTGGACTTTGCCGGAACCAGCGAAGCCGCCCGCAACAATCTCGAGATGGAGTTCATGCGCAACCGCGAGCGCTATCAATTCCTCAAATGGAGCATGCAGGCGTTCGACCAGCTCAAGGTCGTCCCCCCGGGGATCGGGATTGTGCATCAGGTCAACCTCGAGCACCTGGCCAAGGGTGTGCAGCAATCGCCTGCCACCCTGAACGGAGAGCCCGCGCCCATCCTTTACCCCGACACCCTGGTCGGCACCGACTCGCACACCACCATGATCAACGGCCTGGGCGTCGTCGCCTGGGGCGTGGGGGGCATCGAGGCCGAGGCCGGCATGCTTGGCCAGCCTGTCTACCTCCTGACGCCGGATGTGGTGGGCGTGTGCCTGAACGGCGCGCTCCGGGAAGGAGTCACGGCGACAGACCTCGCGCTCACCGTCACGCAGATCCTGCGGCGCGCGAATGTGGTGGGCAAGTTCGTCGAGTTCTTCGGACCCGGCGCCGCGGCGCTGTCCCTGGTCGACCGCGCCACGATCGCCAACATGGCGCCCGAGTACGGAGCCACGATGGGCTTCTTCCCGATGGACGGGGAGACGGTGGGCTTTCTCCGCGCGACCGGCCGCGGCGAGGATTTGTGTGAGGCGTGCGAACGCTACTATCGGGCCCAGGGGCTTTTTGGCATGCCGGCGCCCGGCCAGATCGACTACTCCAACGAGATCGCGCTGGATCTTTCGAGCATCGTGCCGAGCGTGGCCGGCCCCAGACGCCCCCAGGATCGCATCGAGTTGCCCGATCTCAAACGGACGTTCCTCGATCTGCTCGCGAAGCCGGCGTCCGAGAACGGATACGGCAAGTCGCCCGAGGAATCCGCCCGTCGCCTCCAGGTCAAGGGCCACCGGCCGATCAATTTCCATCACGAGTGGCACGCCGGCTTCAACAAGGCCCGCATCGAGCCAAGCGAGAGCGAGATGCGCGACCAGCACCCCGCGCCCGACAACATCACTGTGAGCCGGGAGACGCTCAAGTGCGAGCTCGGGCACGGGACGGTCCTGATCGCCGCCATCACCAGTTGCACGAACACGTCGAACCCGAGCGTGATGCTGGCGGCGGGGCTGCTCGCGAAGAAGGCCGTCGAGCGCGGCCTGTCCGTCAATCCGGTCGTCAAGACCTCCCTGGCGCCAGGGTCGCGGGTCGTGACGGACTATCTCGAGAAGACCGGATTGCAGCCGTATCTGGACCGGCTCGGCTTCCATCTGGTGGGCTACGGTTGCACCACGTGCATCGGCAATTCGGGCCCGCTCGAGACGCACCTCGAGGAAGCGGTGGTGCATCACGATCTCATTGCCGCGTCCGTGCTCTCTGGCAACCGCAACTTCGAGGCCCGCGTGCACCAGAGCATCAAAGCCAATTTCCTCATGTCCCCCCCGCTGGTCGTCGCGTTCGCCCTTGCCGGGCGGATCGACATTGACCTGACTGCGGAACCCCTGGGCCGCGACGCCGAGGGGCGCCCCGTGTTTCTGAAAGACGTCTGGCCGCGGCAGGAGGAGATTCGCGATCTGCTCCACTCGGCTCTCAAGCCCGAGGTCTACCGCCGCCTCTACTCGGATTTCACGACCCAGAACCCGCGATGGAACGAGATTCAGCCGAGTGCAGGCGACGTCTACCAGTGGGACCCCACCTCGGGCTACATCCAGGAACCGCCGTTCTTCGCCTCGTTCTCCCGCCGCCCGAGCGCCATCGCGGAGATCAAGGGGGCGCGCGTCCTGGGCATCTTCGGCGACAGCGTCACCACGGACCACATTTCGCCGGCCGGAGCGATCAAGAAGGACTCGCCTGCGGGCAGGTACCTGCTCGATCACCTCGTGGCGGTCGAGAACTTCAACAGTTACGGCTCACGGCGCGGCAATGACCGCGTCATGACGCGCGGCACCTTCGCCAATGTCCTCATCAAGAACCTCATGCTTGGCGGCGAGGCCGGCGGCGACACGCTCTATCAGCCCACTGGCGAGAGAATGTCGATCTACGATGCGGCCATGAGATATGCCGAGACCAAGACGCCTTTGATCGTCATCGCCGGCAGCGAATACGGCACCGGCAGCTCGCGCGATTGGGCGGCCAAGGGCCCGGCGCTCCTCGGCGTCAGGGCGGTCGTGGCCCGCAGCTTCGAGCGAATCCACCGCTCGAATCTGGTTGGCATGGGCATCCTTCCGCTCGAATTCAAGAGCGGCGTCAGCGCGCAGAGCCTGAAGCTCGACGGGACGGAGGTGTACGCAGTGCAAGGCCTCGGGCCCGGGCTGAAGCCCCGCCAGGACGTCACCCTGTGGGTGCGCCGCACCAACGGCTCCGTCGAACATGTCCCCCTGACGTGTCGCGTCGACACCCCGATCGAAATCGAGTACTACCACCACGGCGGGATTCTACCCTACGTGCTGCGGCAGTTGCTCGCGAAGGCCTGCTGAGGAATCAGCGAGATGCACTACACCGTCACCCTCACCCGTCCCGCATCGCGGGACACCCTCTCCCATCGGATGGGAGAGGGCCGGGGTGAGGGGTCTGCGCAGGATGTCCAGCCGACGAGGCAGTAACGGTCACGTGCCAAGTGATTGTTGACTTCAGGAAGTGCCAAGTGATCGTGAACTGACGTCCGGACGGACATCCCGCGGCGCCGGATCGAGCAGGAGGCGGATTGCCGTGACGTTGAGCGCCGCTTTCGGAACAAACGAGTCCGCCTCGACGAACTCGGGCACTTTGCTGCCATCGGCGCTGCGCTCCGAACAATGGTCGTTCTGTCCGTAAGGCCCGAGACCGTCAATCGTCGGCACGGCGTGCCACAGCAGGTTGCCGTCGCTTAATCCGCCCCGCTCTTCGCTCTCCAGTTCCATGTCCAGATCACGGGCCGCCCGCTGCCAGACGCTGAAGAGGCCGTCGGTCGCCGCATTGCGCGGCCAGGGCCGGCTCTCGCTGAGAATCTCCACCGCCACGCGGCAGGCATAGCCGTCCGCGGGGCTGGTGACGGCGCCCGGCCCCGCCAACGCCATCAGCGCCGACTTGGCCGCGGCATACGCCTCGGGAGTGAACGCGCGGAACTCGCCCTCGGCCACGGCCTCATGCGGCACGCGATTCAGACCGCCTCCGCCCGAAACACAACCGAGGTTGAAGGTGATGTGTCGCGCATAATCGGTCAGGGCCGCGACTCGCTGGATCGAGTGGGCCATTTGAACGATCGCGTTGGCTCCATGCGGATGTCCGCCCCCGGCGTGCGCGCCCCTCCCGCTGACCCGCAGACGCCAGGTCGCCCGCCCTTTCCGAGCCACGACAAGCCTCGAGACGCGTTCCCGCCGCCCCTCGGCCTCGAACACCAGGGCCGCGCGCGTGTTGCTCTTAATCCGTTCGAGGCACACAACGCCAAAATCGTGCGAAAGGGTCTCTTCCGACGAGTTCCAGAACAGTTTCCAACTCACCCGCTCGAACAGGTCCGGCGCAAGCTGGCGCAGAGCCATCAGCACCAGCCACATCATCACCGTGCCCCCTTTGATGTCGTGCGTGCCCGGCCCGTAAATGCGATTCCCTTCCCGTTGCCAATGGAATCGGTTCTGAACCTCTTCCTCCGGCGGAAAGACGGTGTCCAGGTGCGAAACCAGCGCGATCGCATCCGCGCCCCCGCCTGGTCTCGACAGAATCAGGTGATCCCCCCAGAGCGGATTCGTCGACGCGACACGTTCCGCCTCGAATCCAAGCGGCGCAAACATCTCGACCGTGATCGCGCCGACCCGGTTGACCCCGTCGCGGTTGCCGGTGTAACTGTTGGTCTCGACCAGGCGGCGCAGGAAGTCGAGCGCCTCCGGCATTCGCCGTTCGAGGCAGGCGACAAGATCAGATCGGTTCATGGGTGCCCTGGATCGAGACTCCGCGGTTTGGCGGCGTCCCAACTCCCCCCCTGGCCAGGGGGCGCGCCTGAATCGGGCACCGGGGTCCGAGGCATCCCCAACTCGCGGCGGAGCATCGGCCAGAAATCCCGGCCGACAAACACATGCCCGCCCTCGTGCACCGTGAACACCACGGCGGACATGGCCTCGAATACCGCGTACGCGCCTTGGATGCGCTCGAAAGCTCTGCGACCGATCTCGACAGGGAACCCGCCCGGCGCGCGCTCCTGCGCGCCCAGTTCGACCACGAGAAGACGTGGGGCGACCAGCGCAAAGATGTCGGCGAAATCGAAATGCTCTTCGAGCCCGGGGAAGTTCCAGCATGGGCAGTGGCCGCGCTTCATATTGTCGACCGTGGTGAGCCAACCGCTGCTGCAGGCCAGCCGCAAGCGCTCATCGAGCGCGGCCACGTACATGGTGGTCTCGCCGCCCAACGAAAGCCCAGCCACGGCCAGGCGGTTCGTATCCACCTCGGGGCGCGTCACGAGATAGTCGACGCAACAGAGCGCATCCCAGACGCGCTCGCCCATGAGACTCCAATTCGTATGTTGGAGGTCATGCTGCCCGATGTCCGGCGCCACCACCACGTAGCCCATTTCGACCAGGGTCCGTCCGTACCCGTAAGGGCCCTCGCCGCGGACGATTCTCTCGCCGGTGCCGCCGTGCCCGTGCAAGGCCAGGACGCCGCCGACCTTCACTGCAGGCTGCCGCGGAACGGCGATCCACGCATGCACAGCGCGATCATCCAGCGTCTGCAGCCTGATCTCCTGCAACCGGGATGCGCTGTTGGCAAGTTCCAGTTCGCGCAGAACGACCGGCTGCAAGGGAACTCGATCCGGGCGATTGCCGCCCATCATCAGGGCGAACAAACGCGCACGGGCCTCCCTCTGCCATGCGGCGGCTTCGCCCGCTTCTCGCGCATGGAAACGGAGCAAGGGCGCGTCGGTTGTCGAGGCTTCGACCGATGCCCCTCGAACCGAAGGGGGCCGCACGCAGACACTCAACGCCGCAAATGCCACAATCCAACCGTGACGCGCGATCTCAAAAACGCGAAGCGTTCCGAGCGGCCGTGTTCCGGCACTGGTTCCCATATCGGAGTTCACAAGTATCCATCCGCTGCGACCGCGGTGTCAGACCGGATTCAACGCAAGGGGCGCAGCCACTGCTGCGCCCCTGTCTCTTAGAGAATCTGAAATCCGAGGGTCAAGCGCGTGCTCTGCGCACAAAGAAAACACCGCCCAGCCCGAGTCCCAGCAGGGCCATCGTGCCCGGCTCGGGGATGACCAACTGACCGCGGATTTCGCCGTTTGGATACATGGCGCTCTTGATGTTCAAGTACAGCCCGCCTTGGTAGAGCGTCAGTTCATACGCCTGCGGCAGAACGAGAGTGCCTTGGAAAAAGCCGTACCTCGGGTTGAGACTGACCTGAATCGGCTTCAAATCCAAAACCAGATCGCCGTTCTCGCCGATTTCCCCCGCGTAAATGCCCGACCCAGTGTAGTTCCCCTCGAGCCGACTCCAGCCAAACATCCCGTACGCGACATTGATCATGAGTTCGTTCGACTCGCTGTTGTAGCGGATTCCAAGACCGGCCTCGCCGCCCTGGGCTACGCTGGTGTTGGCCGGAACCTCTTGCTGCCCTATGAGGAGGCCGTTCCAGAGGTCGACTTCAAATACCCCCGCCCTCACGCACCCCATCACCAAGAGAACCGCCACCGCCACGAGCAGTCGCTTCATATGAACATCCCTTTCAGCCTGGGTTAGGTTAGTCGTGACCTTGTTAGGCAGGCGCGCCGTTTCTGTCAAGACAAAGATGCCGATATGTTGCGCGACCCACAATGCGAAGGAGCGAAATTTGCTGTGGTCAGTCCGGCACGGCTGTGGTTGAAATAGACGGACGGATATGGACGGCAAACCTACGCTGCTGATTGTCGACGATGAAAAGCCGACGCGCGAAGGGCTGCGCGCCGCACTCGAGGATCGTTTCGAGGTTTACCTGGCGGAGGACGTCGCCACTGCGACCGATCTGTTGGAGCGGGAGCGGTTCGACGTGGTTCTGACTGATTACCGGCTGCCGCGGGAAGACGGTTTGAAGCTGGTGGATCGAGCGAAGAGGCTCACGCGCCCGCCCATCTGCATTCTCATGACGGCGTACGGTTCCGAGGAATTGGTGAGCCGCGCCTTCAGCGAAAACCGGATCGACGATTACATCCGCAAGGGAATCAGCCTCGAGGAGATCGAGATGCGGATTGCGCGCGCCCTCAAGCGCCAGCAACTCGAGGTCGAGAACGAATCGCTCCACATCCAACTCGACGAACGGTTCGGCCTGGAACATCTCATCGGCCAATCGCATCCCATGCTCGAGGTGTTCGACATCGTGCGGCAGGTTGCGCCAACCCCCGCCACCGTCCTCATCCAGGGGGAAAGCGGCACGGGCAAGGAACTGGTCGCCAAAGCGATCCACCGCCTCAGCACCCGGAGTCGCATGCCGCTGGTCGCCGTCCACTGCGCGGCGCTGGCCCCTTCCCTCCTCGAGAGCGAGTTGTTCGGCCACGAGAAGGGGGCGTTCACCGGAGCCCACGAACGGCGGCTCGGACG
The DNA here is from genome assembly GCA_035389025.1 of Verrucomicrobiota bacterium. Lineage (GTDB taxonomy): Bacteria > Verrucomicrobiota > Verrucomicrobiia > Limisphaerales > J093 > MWFF01. The sequence continues at coordinate 1,867 of DAOOQY010000022.1, read as the reverse complement.
ATTCGAGCAGGCCAATGGCGGGACACTCTTCCTGGATGAGATCGGCGACATCGACGCCGGGACGCAGGTCAAGTTGTTGCGGGTGCTGGGTGAGCGGACCTTCGAGCGTGTGGGCTCGAACAAGACGATCAGTGTCGATGTGCGCCTGATTGCCGCAACGAACAGGGACTTGGCCCGCCTGGTCCGGGACGGCGTGTTCCGGGAAGACCTCTTCTTCCGCATGCGCGTCATCGAACTGTGGCTGCCGCCCTTGCGCGAACGGCTGGACGACGTGCCGCTGCTGGCGCTGCACTTCCTGCGGGAGATCGCCAAGGACTACGGCAAGCCGGTGACCGACTTCACGGCCGACGCCATGGAGGCCCTGGTCCGGTATTCGTGGCCGGCCAATGTGCGGGAACTCCGCAATGCCATCGAGGGCGCGGTGGCCCTCTGTCGAAGCGAGAGGATCGGCCTGCGCGATCTGCCCGTGAACGTGCGCGGCCAGGGGGGCGGCATCGGCGCCGGCGGCTCCGCCAAATCCGTGATCGAGCACAAGAATCTGACCGTGAAGGAGGCGGAGAAGCAGTTGATCTTGCGCGCCCTCGAAGAGCACAACGGGAATCGCACACTCGCTGCGAAGAAGATCGGCATGAGCCGGCGCACGCTGCATCGAAAACTCCACGACTACCATCTCGGCGGCTTTTAGCACCCATGAGAATCCAGGAGATCATCCACAACATCGAGGTGGGCAAGGGCGTCTGGGCTCTGCGCACTCTCGTCACCCTGCTGCTGCTCGTGTCTCTCACCGTCTGGTACCACGTCCACGAGTTCCAGAACTTCAGGGCGCCGGAGGCGATGGAGGCAGCCCAACTCGCGCGCGCGCTCTCCCAAGGCGAGGGCTACACGACCAAGTGCATTCGTCCGCTCACCATCGGCCTGCTTCAGAGCCGACAGGGATTCGACGCCCGCCTTGCCCGGCAGGCGCATCCGGATTTGGCCAACCCGCCCCTCTATCCTGCGATCCTGGCGGGGCTGATGGCGGTGGCGCCGTTTCGATTCGAGGTCATGCCCCAGTTCTGGATGCATCAACCCGAGGTGATCATCGCCTTGTTCAACCAAGCGCTCTTCTTCCTGACCCTTTGGCTCGTTTACAGGCTCGCGCGGCGCCTCTTCGACGTCCCCGTCGCGGTCGTGACCGTGCTCGTCCTGTTGGGATCGGACATTCTCTGGCGATTCACCGTATCGGGCTTGTCCACCAACCTGCTGATGCTCATTCTCACAGCCCTGCTCAGTGCCCTCGCGACGGCCGAGCACGGGTGCCGGGACGAGACCAGACCGGCCGGTTGGTTAGTCCGCCAGAGCGTCGTGATCGGCGGCTTGATCGGGCTGGGCGCGCTCACGCGCTACGCGTTCGCCTGGCTGCTGGTGCCGGTTCTGATCTGCGCCTGGTTTTGGTTCGGCAAGCGCCGCCTCCTGGCTCTCGCGCTGATCACCGCCACCTTCCTCGTGATCTTCGGGCCGTGGATCGCGCGCAACTACGCCGTCAGCGGCACCCCGTTCGGCGTCCCGGGGTTCGCCCTCTTCCAAGACACACTCCCCTTCCCGGACACCCGATTGGAACGGTCCTTGCAGCCGGATCTGGCCAAGGTCGAACCGCGAGACATCCTTCGCAAGATCTTCACCTACGTAGGCGAGATTTCCCAAAACGAACTGCCCCGGCTTGGCGGCGCAGGCTGGATTGGCGCCTTCTTCCTGGTGAGCCTCTTCCTTCGATTTCGGAATCCGGCTCTGGGCCGGCTCCGCGCATTCCTCATCATCAGCCTGGTCGTGTTCCTCTTCGTGCAGGCGGGCGGGCATACGCACCTGAGCCAGGACACCCTGCTCGTTA
>DAOOQY010000021.1:0-14608 GCA_035389025.1 Verrucomicrobiota bacterium | reverse complement strand
GGCCGCCACATGGTTCACAAAGTCCAGCAGCGTCCCGGCATGGCTCCCCTCCGCCTCGTCGAGGGCCTTGCACGCCTCGCACTCGCAGGCGCCGTGCCAGTCGTTCTGCGACACCGACACGATCCGCGCGTCGGGCGACTCGCGCAGCCACTCCTTGACCCGCGCGACGACGTGGTCCCGCAAATCCGGATTGGTCAGGCAGAGCTGGCCGTGATCGACGGTCCGTTTCCCATCGCGAAAGCTGTACCACTCGGGATGGGTCGCGAAATGCGTCTCGGGAGGCACCAGCGGATAGAACGTGTGGACGAACCCCTTGTACCGGATGCACCCGCCCCACTCCGCGCCGATGTTGGCCGACTGGCTGTTCGAGAAATTGCGCACCGCCCAGCGCGCGTTGAACGCCGGATACCAGAACGGATCCCGCGACTCGAACGTCGGGCGATACCGGACATCGAGTGCGCCAACCGCCAGAACGGCGCGCTTCGGCATCTGGCTGGCCCACGGCGTCCACCAGCGCACCCCGCACTGGTCCTGGAGGAACTGCGACACGGCGTAGAGCGTCCCTCGAGGGCGGCCCCCAGCCAGCAACAGATGGTTGCCCTTCCTCTTGATCACAATCTCCTCCTCACCCAACTGATCGAAAGGCACCTCCGGAAACAGCTTCGCAGCCAGACTGCCGCCCCCGACAACGATGGCCCGGTCCGGCGCCTGATCCCCCGCTTCCTGGACGCTGAACGGCGCGCCCGTCACGGCTTCGAGCGTCTCGCTCAATTCCTGAATTGCGTTTTGCTCGGGAAGCGTCGCGCCGGCCTGGCGCACAATGACACACGCCGCCTTGCCATCGCGCGCCAATTCGAGGTCGGCAGCCGCCAGGGCATCGAGTGCGAGTGCGAAACCGAGAGCCAATAGAGTCGTCTTCATGATGTGCTGTCGTTGGCACCAACATAGTCAGCCGCAGCCCGAGCGGCAACCAATTCCGCTCACAGCACAGGCTTGCCGCGCGACACCCTCGACCGGCACACTCCCTTGCCAATGCCGGATGCGATCCAGACGCCATCGGACCTCTGCCTGACGCCGCACGGACTGCTGCTCGTCATGGACGGGCCGCCCCCTTCACCCTGGGCGGACGCCGAGACCGGCTGCCGCGTGGCTCAGGCATTCGCCGAATCCCCGGCGCGCGGCCTCCTGCACCTCGCCACGCGCGAACTCAACGCCGCCCTCCCCCCGTCCGCCGCCTGGTGGCGCGAGTTGGCCCGACGCCATCTCACCCGGGTCTGCCACATCCCCGACCTCGATCGGATGCGCGAGATTACCCCGATTCCTTCGCCCGACCCGGACGAACTCGACGCGTTGGCCGACACCGCCCCGCCGATGCGCGGCGGCGAATACTTGAACGCGGAGATGCTGGCCCGTCTTTGGGACGGTTTGGACGCCCTGGTGCGGACCGAAGCGGGGCGGCATCCGCGCGGGGCGGGCGCATGGCTCAAGGAGAGTCACCCCCTCTGGCGCATGGTCGGGCGGGTCACCTTTCACCTGGCCGAGAACAAGCGTCACCCGACGCATCCGTTTGCCTTCATGGCCTCCTATGCCTCGCGCATTTCCGCGCAATCGCGCGTGCAGCATCTGCCCCTGGGGCGCGCGCTGCACGAATACGCCGGCGCCGGCAACAAGCCCGCGCTGGTCAACCTGCTCTCGCCCGTCCAGAGAGCCGCGGAAAAGAGCCGGTTCGTCCGCGAACTGGTCGAGACCGGCCGCATTTTCAAGGCGCTCCCCTGGACTCCCGCCGAGGCTTACCGGTTCCTTCAAGACACGCCCGTGTGCGAGCAGGCCGGCGTCCTGGTCCGGTTGCCCGACTGGTGGAAGGGCGGACGCCCGCCGCGTCCGCGCGTGAGCGTGCGCGTCGGGCAGGAGCGCGGCGCCGGGCTGGGGGTCGACACGCTGCTGGACTTCTCGGTCCAAACCACCCTCGATGGCGAGCCGCTGACCGATGCGGAATGGCGGTCGCTGCTCGAGGCGGCCGAGGGGCTCGCGCTGGTGCGCGGCAAATGGGTCGAGGTCGATCCCGCAAAACTGCGCGCCGCCCTCGATCATTGGAAGAAAGTCGAGGCTCTCGCCCGGCGCGATGGCCTGAGCTTCTTCGAGGGCATGCGCATGATCGCCGGGTTTCGACCGGGCGCGGACGATGCCGCCCAAACGCCGGCCTTCGAAGCGGAGCGGGAGTGGTCTGGAATCCAACCCGGCCAGTGGCTCGACACGGTGCTGGCCGAGTTGCGCGATCCTTCGCGTCTGGGGGCGGCGTCCGACATTCCCGGGCTGCGCGCGCAGCTCCGCCCCTACCAGGCGCTGGGCGTGCACTGGCTCGAGTTCCTCGCCCAGCTCGGGCTGGGCGGCTGTCTGGCGGACGACATGGGCTTGGGCAAGACCATCCAGGTGCTGGCCCTGGTGCTCAAACGCAAAGCGGAAGCCAGACCGCCGCACCGCCCCAACCTCCTGGTCGTCCCCGCCTCGCTCCTGGCCAACTGGCGGGCGGAAATCGAACGGTTCACACCGACGCTCTCGTTCGCCATCATCCACCCTTCCGAGGCACACGACCCCGCGGCCTTGCTCGAATCCGCCTCCGACGGCGGCACCGACCTGGTCATCACGACCTACGGGATGCTCGCGCGGCTCGAGCCGCTGCGTCGGCGCGCATGGAACCTGGCCATTCTCGACGAGGCCCAGGCGATCAAGAACGCCGCCACGCGCCAGGCCCGCGCGGTCAAAGAACTCAAGTCCGCCGCCCGCTTCGCCCTCACCGGCACGCCGGTCGAAAACCGCGTGGGCGATTTGTGGTCGATCTTCGATTTCCTCAACCCCGGCCTCCTCGGCTCGGCCCAGGCCTTCTCCCGGTTCGTCCGCGCCCGGGGCGATTCGCCCCAGCCCGATTACGGGCCGCTGCGGGCCCTGACGCGGCCGTACATTCTGCGGCGGCTCAAGACCGACAAGCGCATCATTGCGGACCTGCCGGACAAGACGGAGGTCCGGGCCTGGTGCGCGTTGACTCCGGCCCAGGCTGCGCTTTACCAGAAGGCCGTGACCGAGCTGGCCGAAGGCCTGCAGGGGGCGGACGGCATCCAGCGCCGCGGCCTGGTGCTGGCATTCATCATGCGCTTCAAGCAAATCTGCAATCACCCGTCCCAGTGGTCGGGCGACGGCGGCTACGCGCCGGAGGCGAGCGGCAAGTTCGAACGCCTGCGCGAGTTGGTCGAGGAAGTTGCCGAGCGGCAGGAGAAGGCGCTGGTGTTTACTCAATTCCGCGAGATCACCGATCCGCTGGCAGCCTTCCTGGCCGAACTCTTCGGGCGGCCGGGCCTCGTGCTCCACGGCGGCACGCCCGTCGCCCAGCGCCGCAAGCTGGTCGAGTCGTTCCAGCGGGATGATGGGCCGCCGTTCTTTCTCCTGACCGTGAAGGCGGGCGGGGCCGGCCTGAACCTGACGCAGGCGGCCCACGTCATCCACTTCGATCGCTGGTGGAATCCCGCCGTCGAGAACCAGGCCACCGATCGCGCCTTCCGCATCGGCCAGAAGCATAACGTGCTCGTGCACAAGTTCGTCTGTCGCGGCACGATCGAGGAGCGCATCGACCAGTTGATCGAGTCGAAACAATCCCTGTCCAGGGAACTCCTCGATGGGGGAGGCGAAACGCTCCTGACGGAAATGAGCAACGACGAACTGCTCCGCTTCGTGGCGCTTGATCTGAACCGCGCCACTGAGGCATAAACGACGCGCGCATTATGAGTTGGTATAGCTACGGATTCCGCCCCTACGTCTCAGTCGCCGAGCGGCAACGCAAGGCGCGACGGGAAATGGACAGGCTCGCCAAGCAGGGCAAGGCCATCCACCCCATCCGGCTCGAAGGCCGCACCATCGCGCGCACTTTCTGGGGCAAGGCCTGGTGCGACAATCTCGAATCCTACATGGACTACGCAAACCGCCTCCCCCGGGGCCGCGCCTACGTCCGCAACGGTTCCGTCGTCCACCTCGAGATTCGCCCGGGCGAGATTCAAGCCATGGTCAGCGGGTCCTCGCTTTACAACGTCCGCATCGCCATTGCACCCGTTGCCAAGCCCAAGTGGAAGAAGCTCTGCCAGGAATGCGCCGGCAGCATCGGTTCACTGGTCGAACTCCTCCAGGGGCGCTTCTCCGACCATGTCATGGGCATCTTCACCCGCAAAGACACCGGCCTCTTTCCGGCTCCGGCGGAAATCAAGCTCGACTGCTCCTGTCCGGATTGGGCGACCATGTGCAAACACGTCGCGGCCGTGCTCTACGGCGTCGGCGCCCGGCTCGATCAGCAGCCCGATCTGCTCTTCACCCTGCGCTCCGTCAACCAGGAGGAACTCGTCACCCAGGCCGCAACCGCCGCCGATCTCACCGGCAAGACCCCGTCCGCCGGCCCCGAACTGGCCGAGAGCGACCTCGGCGCAGTATTCGGGATCGAGTTGGATTCCCAAACCGCCGCGGCCCCCGCGACACCCGCCCCAGCCGCCCCGCCCGCGCAGAAGCCGCGCAGAAGCCGCAAGGCGGCTTCGGCCAAGGCCAGGAGGCCGGCCAAAGCGAAACGCCGGACCGTCAAACGGACTTCCCGATCCGCCAAACCCAAGTAGACCCCCATGCAAGACTCCAGCGACAGCATCTACAATCTCGAGGACTTCGTCCCGAGCCTGCGCGAGGCGCTCGAGGGGCAATCGCTTGACCTCGACGATTCCATGCTCCTGGCCGCCGTGCCGACCGCGGATGGCAACCCGGACGACCCGCCCGAGCCTGTCGAACTGGATCGCCGACTGATCCACCTGGTGGTCGGCGACAACGTCTGCGAGTGGGAAGTCGATTCGCTGCGGTCGCTGTTCCGCGGAGATCGAAAGCCCCCGACACTCGGCGACTACCCCGATGAGTACAATGAAGAGTTCCTGATCCTCGAAACGCACCTCCTCCAAATCAGCGATATCTTCGGCGACCGGCGCGATGACGAAATGCGCGAGATTTACTCGATCCTGCGCCGCCGCCCCGACGGCAAGAGCATCGGATTCGTCCACGATTACATGTGGCAAGCCGCTGCGATCCTGCTCGGCACCCGCCCTCTGAGCCAGGCGGAGTTCGAGGCCATCCTGGGCCGCCTCGAACGCTCCTGCCGCACGTTCTCGATGGGCCCGGGAACGCGAAACTACGTGAATGCCCTGCGCGGCATGTTCGAAGACAAAGCACCATGAGCGTCAAAGCGTTTCAGCGATGACCGCACCGCGGCCAGGCGGCGGGCGCCTCTCACATTCTTCGCTGTGGCATTTTCGCAATCGTAATCGTAATCGACGTGAGCCGCATATTCGATCATGATTACGATTGCGATTACGTTTAGGATCGCGCCTGGCCAGCAAGGCTGAAAAGGCTGAAATGCGCCTCGAGGCAGCCCTCAGGGAACCGTTTTCAGACACTGCACGCGACAAGATACTCCCGCATGAATCCCATCCCAAAGCACATCCGAGCGCTGATCTTCGACTTCGACGGCACGCTGGCGGACACCATGCCGCTGCACTGGCGGGCCTGGCAAACCGTAGCCGCCCGATTCGGCTTTGCATTCACCGAACAGCGCTTCTATGCCCTGGGAGGCCTCCCCTCGATCGAAATCGTGCGGATGCTCAGCCTCGAACAGAATCTCGCCCTGGATTCCCGCGCCGTCGCGCACGACAAGGAAGAGAGTTACCTGCGCTTGCTCGATGAGGTCAAACCGGTCCCGGAAGTCCTCGGGATTGTCCGCGACCAGGCCGCGCGGCGGGCAATGGCCGTCGCCTCCGCCGGATCCCGCCGGGTGATCGAGCGCGTCCTCGAACACCTCGACCTGCGCCGCTTCTTCCAAGCCGTCGTGACCATGGACGACGTCACCCGCCACAAACCGGCCCCGGACGTCTTTCTCGAAGCTGCCCGGCGTCTCGATGTTCCTCCCGCGGCGTGTCTGGCGTACGAGGACACCGACCTTGGCCTGCAGGCCATCAACGCCGCCGGGATGCTGGCAGTCGATGTGCGCGTCTTGAGGAGGACGGCGTGTCAGCCTGCCGGCGCCTTCCAGACATAGCGGAACATCAGCACACGCAGCGCGGCGGTCAGCGGAATCGCCAGAATGCCGCCCAACAGCCCCCCGAGCAGCGTCGTCCCGGCAATCACGGCGATGATGATCGTCAGGGGATGCAGGCCAACGCGGTCGCCCATGATTCGAGGCGAGACGACCAAGCCCTCGATTGTCTGAACGACCGCGAACACGCCCAGGACCAGGATCGGATGGAGCCAGTCGCCGAACTGGACAAACGCGACAACCAGGGCGGCGACGCAGGTGACAATGGCCCCCAGGTACGGGATCAGCGTCAACACGCTCGCCACCACACCCAACAAGACCGCGTAGGGCAGTCCAATCGCAATGAAACCCACCGTGTACATGATCCCGTCGCAAATCGCCACCAGCACCTGCCCCCGGAAAAACGCGATCAGATAACCGTTGATCGAGCGGATTACAAAGACAAGCTCGTCCCTGAACTCGGACCGGGCGACCGGCAGATACTCGGTCCACTTCGACTCGATGCCCCGCTTCTCGAGCAGGAAATAGAAGGCGTAGACGGGGATCAGGGCCAGGCCAGCCAGCACCCCGAACCAGGACGCGACCTTGCCCACCTGCCCGAACAGCCAGGACCCCACTTTCGGCACCACTTTGGCCAGCCAACCGGTCGCCGATTGCACCAGGCCCGGATCGAGAAACTGGCTCCAGAACGCCGCCGCATCCTCGGCGGGCGCCGCCCCGGGGCCCGCATTCGTCGATGCCATCGCGCCCGGACCAGGCCATGCGACTGCGTGGTTGGCAAGGGCATCATACGCGAACTCCGCCGGCAGGGGGTTGGTCACTGCATCGGGGCTCATCCCTGGTGTCGGGAGATTCGTAAGGGTCGGGGTGTCGGGCGCCCCCCGCAGAAACTTGCGCATCAGCTCGGGCGGCTGGCTGATAAACTTTTCGACCGTATGCTGAACCCGGGTCGTGTAGGCCGGAATCCGAAGGACCAACTCGCGCGTCTCGACCACCAACTGCGGCACGACGCTGCCCACCAACGCAGTCACAATCACAAGAGCCAGTGCGAACACGCACAAGATGGCCCGCGCCCGCGGCACGCCCCGGCCTTGGATTCGATCCACCAAAGGATCGAGCAGATACGCAATCACGCCCGCAACAGCCAGCGGCCAGAGAACAGGGGAAAGGACCGACAGCATCCGCCCCAACCCCCACACCAGACCGACCAGCAGCGCGAGGATCAGGGCGACGGCAGCCCCCGTGACCGCCATCCAGATGATGCGCGCCTGCCTCTGAGTCGGAGGTGGAAAGTCCATCGCGCGACGCGTCTCGTTGCTCCATCACGCCTGCCCCAGCCGCTTTGCCTTGTCCGCAGCCGCGCGCACCGCATTCATCAAGGCCCCCCGCACGCCCGCCTTCTCGAGTTCGTGCAGGCCTTCGATTGTCGTGCCGCCCGGGCTGGTGACCATGTCCTTCAAGACCCCCGGATGCAGTCCGGTCTCGATGGCCATCTTGGCTGCGCCAAACACCGTCTGGGCCGAAAGCCGAGTGGCAATCGAACGCGGCAAACCGGCGGCCACACCGCCGTCGCTCAAGGCCTCGATCACCTGGTACACATAGGCCGGCCCGCTCCCGCTCAGGCCCGTGACCGCATCGAGCAGCTTCTCCGGCACCTCGACAGCAACACCCACCGCCGAAAACAACCGCTGCGTCAGACTCGAGTCCTCGGCCGTCGCCCAGCGCCCTCGAGCGAAGCCTGACGCCGAGGCGCCGACCATCGCCGGCGTGTTCGGCATCACGCGCACCACGCGCGCCCCGTCGAAAAGCGCGCCCTCGAGCCGCCCCAGCGGCACCCCGGCCGCGATCGATACGACCAAGTGCCGCTCGGTCACCACGGGCCGGACCGCTTCGAGCACCGCAACGGCCTGGTCCGGCTTCACCGCCAGCACAACAACATCGACCGCTCCGAACACTTCCCGATTGTCCGCCACCGCGCGCCCCCCCGCGTCACGGACAAAATCCCTGCGCCCCTCCTCCCGCACGTCGCTCGCGACGAGGTCCTCTGCCGCCACCAGGCCGGCGCGCGCCCAGCCTTGCGCCAAAGCCAGCGCCATCTTCCCTGCGCCAATAAACCCAATCGAAGTGGTTGCTGACATCGATGCGGAGCCTAGCAGCCAAGCCGTTCACGCGAAAGGCAAAAGCGAGGAGCCAGCCACCCAAACCGGGGCCAGACCGCCGACCCCTGACTCGACACACAACCTCATCGTAATCGTAATCTTCACACGCACGGGGAGGCTCCTACCTTTTCTTCACTCCCCCCGCCTTCACCCACTTCGATTCTGCCGCCGTCACCTCCTCGGGCGAGGCCCGACCGGGCCAGACATAATCCCGTCCCAACTGCAATCCGCGAACATCGCCCTGAGGATTCCGGCTGTCCCCGCCGTCATCCACCCCGTCCGGGCCCACCGAATACAACTCGTACGTTCCGCCGGCACCTGGTCGATAGCGCATGGGGGCATCGGCGAACCAATCGCGCGGTACGGCGGCCAGGAACTCCGGAACAAGGGCCTCGAGTGTGGGCGGGAGCCGGCCGTGCCGAAGCCAATGGCGCTTGAGGGCGATCGCCGCGACAATCTGCTCGCGCATCACGTCCAGCCGCGCGGCCTTGGCCAGAGCGGTGTCCCAGGCCGTCAGCGTCTCCAGCGCCAGCCAGAACCTCATTCGATTGTACCGGTTCAACTTCCCGAACAGGCCGCTCCCCGCGAACACCTGCAAGTCCTCATCGGGCGGAACGGCGGCCTTGGTTTTCCACCGCCGATCGCGCGCGGCGCATCGGGCGGCCTCGATCTGCTTCTGCATCTCGCTGTGATGAAACAACTGGTCCTGTTTTGCCCAGGCGAACCGCCAGCAGACCAAGTGCATCACCCTCCTGCCCCGACGCCCAAATTCGATCACAGGCTCGAACAATTGCGCGAGTTCCCCCTGCGGCGCGCTCGCCGACGCGACTCCAAACAAGCCGAGGCTCCGCAAGCTGTCGGTCAATTCGACCAGCTTCCGCAACGAGTAGCGTTTCGGATCGTAAGACAGCGCCGCAATTGCGCGCTCGCCTTCGAGCGCCCGGCCCATCGGCGCCATGAACTCCTGTTCTTCCCAGCGCGCCTGGAGCGCTTCGAGTTGCGCGTCCGTCCAACCCTCCGCCTCGAGCGCCTCCCAGACACCGCCCTGGATAATCGCAGCGTCCGCGATGCGCACCAACTGCGAGATCAAAAGACGCTCGTCTTCGAGCAGGTCCAGAAGATACGTCGCCGCCATCAGGTTCTCCCAAGCCTCATCCAACCGCCTCTCGTGAAGCGCACGGACCGTGTCCGCGTTCAATGCCTGCATGGCCGACTTCGCGGACGCCAGGTGCGGCAGCAACATCTCGAAACCCTCCTCGAAATCCAGCCGTATGAACAACGCGCGGTTCGTCAGCATCCGACGCAGTTCGGGAAGCGCCCCGCCCAACGACTCGAACTCGGATGCCAAGTCCCGCCACGCGTTCGTGCGCCCCTCGCCATCAATCCACTGCCCGGCGCACGACAGCATCCGCGCCTTCCCCGGCGCAACCATCTGCATCGCCGCCGGCATGGTCGCCGGGGCGCGCGGCCCGCCCAGCAGGCCGTGGGCTTCGGACGCGCTCACGATGCGCACCGCGGCGTTTGTCGGCAACGGAGGTGTCAGTTCCTGGATGGTGATCTTCTCGCCCCGACCGCGCATTTCGCGCTGCCAGGCGGAGAGCGCCAGAGAACCCCGCACCCGTTCCTCGATCAGGAACAAAGCCGCCAGACTGGCAAGACCGGCCGTGACAAACAGCATGCGACGCGTCACTCGAGTCATCCGACCCAGTCTGACACGCTGCGTCACCGATCGTCACGTCCAGATCGTCATTGACAGGCGACTGGAAGCGGAAGCAGGATGTCGCCCGACAACCCGATGATACCCACTGAAACACCCAGGACGCATTTGGCACTCAACCGTGCGATCTCGCCATTCTTTGTGCCCCATGAAAACGCACTCACTCATGAATACCATCGCTTCGCCATTCACGCCCACAATGGCCCGCGCCCGAGTCAATCGCCTCCGCCCCGGGTTGGTGTGCGGACTTCTCGCGCTCGGCCTGGCCGCATCGGCCCTGGCCGCCAACATCGCGCCCGAGGGATCGGGCATTCTCGGTTTTAACGACGCGATCGATGCGGATGCCGGGACCCAGTATTTTCAGGCGGGCGTGCTCGCATCCATCAACGACGGCCTGCTGGGCACACGGGTCGACAACTGGTCCAACGGGAACGATGGCGGACAGAGCGTCAGTTTCGTCGGTGTGCTTTGGCCCAGCCCGCGCTTCGAACAGATCACCAAGCTCACCTTGACGCTGGCGACTTTCTATGACGGCGGCTGGTTCGGATACCCCTCCAGCGGCCCAGGCTGGGGCGGCACCATCTATGCCGTCAGTGACCTGCTCGAACCGACCCTCCAGGTCACCACCGACGGCGGCGCAACATGGACGACCATCGACCACACCTCCGATTACATGACCGCCCTCGATGGCCACGGCATCGGCGGCACCGGCGACGTCAACCCGACTTCGGCGACAGCCGTCTTCACACTGGCCGCGCCGGCCACCCAGATCAACGGAATCCGCATTATCGGCGAGAACGGCGGCACGGCGGACGGCAACGGTTTCCTTGGTGTCTATGAGTTGGTGGTCGAGGCGGAGGCTGGCGACTCGGACGTCGACGGCATGCCCGACGACTGGGAGCGGGCCAACGGCCTGACGGTCGGCGTCAACGACGCCGATGGCGACCTCGACGGCGACGGCCTGTCGAATATCGAGGAGTTCCAGGCGAACACGAAGGCGAACCAAGGCGACACCGACGGCGACGACCTCGAGGACGGTTACGAAGTCAAAACATCCCTGACCAACCCGCTCGATGCCGACACCGACGCCGACGGACTCGAAGACGGCGCGGAGGTGACCACGCACAAGACCAATCCGACTCTGGCCGACACCGACGCCGACGGACTCGAAGACGGCGCGGAGGTCAACACCCACAACACCAAGCCCCTGGTGAAAGACACGGATGCCGACGGCTTCTCGGACGGCATCGAGGTGGGCCAAGGCACGGACCCGAGAAGCCCGGCCAGCTACCCGAGCAACGCCGCCCTCATCGGCACCGGCATCATGGGCCTCAACGATGCCATCGACGCGGACGCGGGCACGCCGCGTTTCAACGCCGGCGTTGCGGCTTACATCAACGACGGCAACCTCCTCACCCGGGTCGATAACTGGTTTGGCGGCAACGATCAGATTTGCAGCTTCGTCGGCGTCACCTGGCCCGTCGCGCTCGGCACCCAGATCAAGAGCATCACCTTGACCCTCGCCACGTTCACCGACGGCGGCTGGTTCGGCCCGAACGGCGTCGGCCCGGGCGCCGGCGGCTATCTGGACGGCGGATTGTTGCTCGAACCCACGGTCCAGGTCCTGACCGCGGGCAGCACTGACTGGACGACGGTCAGTGCCACTTCGGACTATCTCATGGCGCTGGACGGCCATGGCATTGGCGGAGGCGGCAATCCCAATCCAACCTCGGTCGCAGCCGAGTTCACACTCGACACCCCGATCGCCGGCGCGACCGGCATCCGGATCATTGGCGAAAACGGCGGCAACGCCGGCGATGACGCCAACGGTTTCATCGGCGTCTTCGAGATGGTCGTGACAGCCGGGATCGCCAACGACTCCGACAACGACGGCATGGACGACGATTGGGAGCGGCTCCACGGCCTGCAGGTCGGCGTCAACGACAGCACCGGCGATCCCGACGCCGATGACCTGTCCAACATCCAGGAGTTCGCCGCAAACACCGACCCGAAGAAGGCCGACACCGACGACGACGGGCTGACGGACGGCGAGGAGCTGGCCACGCACAATACCAACCCGCTTGTGGCCGACACCGACGGCGATGGGTTGACGGACGGACGCGAGGTCAAAACGGTCGGCAGCGACCCGCTTGTGGCCGACACCGACGGCGACGGCCTCACCGACGGCCAGGAAGCCGATGTCCACCACTGCGATCCGACCAAACCGGACACCGACGGCGACGGCTACAACGACGGAATCGAGGTTGTACTCGGCAGCGATCCCAACTCGGCGGCCAGCCAGCCCCGCGAGGTGGCCGTCCTCGGCCAGGCGATCCTCGGTGTCAAGGAGCCGGGCGACGGCGGCATCGAAACTCCCTATGCCAACTCGGGCGTGTTCGCCAACATCAACGACGGCAATCTCCTCACGCGCGTCGACACCTACAATGGCGGGGCCGCGCCCACCGCCAGCTACGTCGGCATCCTCTGGAACCAACCCGTCACGGCCCCGGTCGCGCGCCTCAAGCTGAGTCTGGCCGTCTTCTTCGACGGCGGCTGGTTCGGCCCCAACAATATCGGACCCGGCAGCGGCGGCGTCTTGTCGCCCAATTACCTCCTCGAGCCCGCGGTGCAGGTCTCGACCGATCATGGCGCAACCTGGACCACCGTGGCGCACACGTCCGATTACCTGACGGCCCTCGATGGACATCCGCTGCCGGCTGTCGACTACGGAGAACCCACCACGGCCCAGGCCACTTTCGCGCTCACCGAGCCGCGGTCCAATATCAATGGCATCCGGCTCCTGGGCACCGAGGGCGGCACGGCGAGCCTCGGGTTCCTGGGCGTCTTCGAACTGAGCGTCGAAGTCGAGCGCCCGGCCGCAGGCGTCGTTCTGATCTCCGTCGCCAGAGTGGGCGATCAGTTCCGGTTCGAGTTCGACACGCAGGCTGGAGCAAATTACGTGGTCGAGTCCAGGGACTCGATCGCGACCGGCGACTGGCAGACGCTCACAACGGTCGCCGGCGACGGCACACGCAAACAGGTGACCGACGCCGCCGGCGCGGCGCGGCGCTTCTATCGGGTGGCAACACAGTAAACAAAGCGTCGGATCGAACGCTTCGACTCGATCAAACACAACACAACATAGGTCATGAAAATCAGAATACCGACGGTGGCAAAGCTCCTGGGATGCGGTGTGGCCGTCTTCCTGGTTGCAGACGCCCAGGCACAGTTGCTCTTCAAAACCAAGTTCTCCGCCCTCGAAGGCTACACGAACGGCTGGATGATCGGCCAGCCGTCGACCGGCGCCAAGTGGGAAAACGCCAATGCCGATTGGGATTGGTGCGCCGCCAACGAGCCCGAGTACGTCAAGCTCAACAACGGCAAGAGCTGGATTCCCGAGGGAGAAACCGAACCGTACTACATCGTCACAGCCACAAACACCACCGCGCTGGGCGGAGGGCAGATGATGGTGGCTTCGGACGGGAACTACGGAACCAACGCGCAGACCTACTTCTGGAAGATCGGTTTCCCGAAGCAGATGACCGGGCCGATCACCGTCACCTGGGACTGGCAATTCCATTGCACAAATGAGATTCCCGCTGACTACGACCCCACCAACAACAACTACAACGCCGAACTGCCCGGCTACGACCACGGATTCGGCCTCGCCGATTACGCCAACTGCACCGCGGACGGCTCTTATGGCAATCCGAACTGGGTCTACAGTGAACTCTGCACCGGCGTGCGCCTTAGCTCGCGCCAGGACTGCCGCTACAATGGCTTGATGGCCTGCGGCGGCGGCGGAAGCTGGTTCGATCGGGGCCCCGAGTTCAAGGACGGCAAGGTGCTCCACATGAAGACCATCATGTACGTCGCCAACGGGGTGAACGGCGATCTGACGTACATGAACACCTACGACAATTTCGCCCAGAGAGACGGCGAAAACGTCTGGCAAACCGCAAAATACGACGGAGACCCCTTCTACACCGACCAACTGGGCGAGAAATACATGTCCGAATTCGGGATGCGGCGATGCCCGGGTGAAGTCGATCCCGAAAGCGGAATCAACTGCATCATGTGCTGGATGAACGGCAACCAGTTCTCGCGCTACGTCCTGGTCTCGAATATCCGCGTCTGGGGCCCCGACGGCATCCCCACGCCAACCCTCCGCATCGACCCCGCCACCCCGAACAAGATCAAGCTGACGTTCACGGGCTGGCTCCAGGCGGCGGACGATATCGAAGGACCCTGGCAGGACGTCGCCCTCCCAAGCGCAAGTCCCATGACCATCGACGCCGCGAGCGCGGCGAAATTCTATCGGGCGGAGAATTGATCCGCGGATCGCATTCTTCAGTGCCCCTCGGTGGGGCACTGAGGAGATTCAATCTCGCGTCATCAGGAGGGTGGTGGCTGGACCCAGAATTGAACTGGGGACACAAGGATTTTCAGTCCTCTGCTCTACCAACTGAGCTATCCAGCCTAACCCGACCCACGAACGCGGGTTCGTGGGGCATATTACGCACTCGTCACAAGAGGAGGCAAGCAGTTTCGGCGAGCACCGAGTTTGGGAGTTTGGGGTGCGCATCTGCGATTTTTCGGTGGCGATAGCGTTTGATGATTGTGGGTGGA
>DAOOQY010000020.1:0-16054 GCA_035389025.1 Verrucomicrobiota bacterium | reverse complement strand
TCTGGACGCCCGAGGAGGCGCACCCGGCGGCGAGGAGGAGGAGGAGGGCCGCGACCGAAGCTGTCTCAAACTGTCTGATCAGGTTCATACCAGCGCAATGCTCCATTGGCCAGCCCCGCGCCACCACGGTCGCCGAACTGGGCCGAACGGATGCTATAGTGGACGCACCGGGCCCGGAATGCAACACAACACGGATAATCGGCCGCTCGAAGGCTTGACCGCCGATGGACTTCCTGAAAGGAATGCGCCCATGCAGAACTTCGAATTCAGGAATCCGACCGAGATACTGTTCGGTCGCGGCATGATCGCCCAACTCGAGAGCCGGGTGCCCGCCGGAGCGCCCGTGTTGCTCCTCTACGGCGGCGGTTCGATCAAGCGCAACGGCGTCTATGACCAGGTCAAGGCCGCCCTCAAGAACCGCCAGGTCGTCGAGTTCGGCGGCATCGAAGCCAATCCCCTCTACGAAACCTGCCTCGAGGCGGTCAAGGCGGTCCGATTCAACCAGGTCGGTTTCATCCTCGCTGTGGGCGGCGGCTCGGTGCTCGACGCGGCCAAATTCATCGCGGTCGCCACGCGCCACGAAGGGGCCGATCCCTGGGAGATTCTGCGCACCCACGGCCAGTCGATTCAGGCGGCCCTGCCTCTGGGCGCGGTCCTGACCCTTCCGGCCACGGGCTCGGAGTCCAACGGAAACGCCGTGATCTCCCGCAGAGCCACGACCGAAAAGCTCGCCTTCGCCTCGATCCTGGCCTTCCCGGTCTTCTCCGTGCTCGATCCCGAGACGACCTACAGCCTCCCCCGCAAACAGGTGCGCAACGGCATCGTGGACGCCTTCATGCACGTCATGGAGCAGTACATGACCTATCCGTCCGCCGCCCCGCTCCAGGACCGCTTCGCCGAGGCGATTCTCGAGACGCTCATCGAGACCGGGCCGGTGACCCTGGCCGAGCCCGAGAATTACGATGCGCGTGCGGCGTTCATGTGGAGCGCGACGATGGCCCTCAACACACTCATCGGCAGCGGCGTGCCCCAGGACTGGTCGACTCACATGATCGGCCACGAGTTGACTGCGTTCTACGGATTGGACCACGCGGAGACGCTGGCCATCGTTCTCCCCGGGGTCTGGAAGCACCAGTTCGATCGAAAGAAGGCCAAGCTCGAACAGTACGGCCAGCGCGTCTGGAAGGTCAGAGCCGCCAAGGAGGCGATGGCCAGGACCGAGGACTTTCTCCATGCGCTGGGCATGCCCACCCGCCTGGGCGATTACACAATCGACGCCCGCGAAGCCGCCGAGAAGGTGCGGACGCGGTTTGCCGAGCGCGAGACCAAGCTGGGCGAACATGGCGACATCGGTCCCGACGCGGCGGCTGAGATTCTGCGGTCGCGCGCTTGAGGGCGTGTCTGCGATCGGGTTTGAGCGAGGCGAGCGTCACTTCAGATTCTCCTCGGTGTAGAGCGACAGTTCGATGAGGCGTTCGAGGATGTCGGGGGGGGGCAGCCCGGCGAAGTTCTTGGCGACAAGTTCCTTGGCGAAAAGCCGGCAGATATAGCGGACCTTCAGCGCCTTGTTGCGAGACGCGAAGACGAAGTCCCGGTGCCCGTTGTTGATCACCACCACGTTCTGGTCAGGCTGGTACCGGGAACGCCAGAGCTCGCCGGGCGCCTTTTGAAATGTGTAGCTCGGGATGCCTTGTTTGGTGGCGTCCCTGGGTTGACTCCCCGGAAGAAGCGAGTCGGTGACCGTGATCAAGCCCTCAGCCGCGCATTCGATTTCCGCCTGCTTCACGGTCAGGCCCAGCCGGACCAGCCCAGGGTCCGAGGGGGCCTTGAAACTCACAACCTCGCCATCAGCGTTTTCCAGGGCACCCTCGCCTTCGACAATGACCCACCGAAACGCAAGGTCGCGCTCGACCAAACGATTCGAGCGGTCTCTGGCAATCGCGCGAAGCCTCTTGGCGCCACCCACGGGAATGACACTCGATGCCGGTGAGACCCGGACCGAGAACAGGGGCCCCGCGTAGTCGAAGAAGTCTTTTTGGACCGGTTCGGGCTCTTCGCCTGGCAGCCCTTCGACGCCATCCTTCAACTCGATCGAGTCTCCGTCGCCGCCTGCGGGGGATTCCGCCGCGGTCTTGGATCGCTTGGCACCGGCTTGCCGGAGATCGAACCAGTCGTATTCCTCGGCCGGGAGGATGAGCAGGGCTTCTCGGAGCGCTTTATGGACGGAGCGCAGAACCTCGCGGCTGGTCTGTTCTTCCTCGGCCCGCCGTTGCTCCTCGATGAGGCGGAGCAGTTCGGTCTCGATCGGCCCCAGTTCCTCCGTCAACCGATGGTAGGCCTCGTCCTGGATGATGCCGCTCCGGGTTCCGGGAGTGAGGCTCAGATGCGGCGCATCGAGAATCCCCTGGAGATAACCGCTGGTCCAGGGGGGCCGGGCAAACTCGGGCAAGGCCGAGAGACTCTCGATCACGCGCGTGCCCCGGCGGTACAGCCCGACTGCGTTGGCCGGGTCCGGACGGGCCAGGTAAACCTCGACGTAAAGATCGCTCTGGGGCAGCCGGCTGACTTCGTGAAGCAGACGCCCTTCGAATTGACGAGGTTCGACCTTGAACTCGGCCCGCGCAGTGCGGTCGAGCACGCGGATTTCGACGCCGGTGTTTCGGATGCGGTCCCGCAGTTCCGAGGCCAGGTACCACTGGATTTTCTCGCCACTGAATTGCTTGATGCCTGACAGGATGTTCTTGATCAGGAGCTCCGTGCCCGGCTCCGGCAGCAGCACACGCTTCTGCGTGATGCGGTACCCGGGGTCGCCCTTCTTCATGTGCATCTGGTAGGTCCTGCCATCGGCACCGGCCGACGTGAGGACCAGTTCCTCTCCGACCGTCCAGAAGCTCAGAAGCCCGATGCCGAACTCGCCTTGAATCCCCGGTGCGCCCTCGGCCTTGAGACGTTTCTTGATCGAATCGCAGATGTGCGTCGCGACGTGCTCGAAGTCGGGCAGACCCCGATCGTTGCGCCGGATGCCTTCGCCGTCGTCTTTGATGCGCAGAAAATGGACTCCGTGTTCCTTGCCTCGAACCAGCGTGATGTGTTTGGCCCGGGCGTCGATGCTGTTTTCGACAAATTCGGCGACGGCTTTCAACGGATTGCTCTGAGACAGTGCGATGATCCGGATCGCATTCCAGTTGTCGCCAATCCGCAGCTTGCCGGAATCGCGGTCTTTCATCACGCCCCGCCTGGCAAGAGGCCGTTCATGGCCGGGAGACGGTGTCCAGGAATTGTGCGACGTTCGTCCGGGTCACGAGTTGAAACGGAATGAACGCTTCCTTCGCGCACGTCTCCTGCCGGGCAAGGCGGACCGCGGCCTCGACGGCTCCGCCTCCCTGGCCCTTGGCATCCTGGAATACGGTCGCGTCCAGGCGCCCGTCCTGGACGGCCTGCAGCGCGTCGGCAATGGCATCGACACTCGCCACGATCACCTTGGGCTTGAGCCGGGCCTGTTCGAGGGCGATGACGGCGCCCATGCCCATCTCGTCGTTGTGGGCGAACACGGCCTCCAGCTTCTCGCCATATGCCTGAATCCAGTTCTCCATCAGGCTCATCGCCTTGGCGCGGTCCCACTCGGCGGTCTGATCGGCCAGGAGTTTGACGTCCGGATGCCGGGCCAACACCTCGCGCGCGCCGCGGTCGCGCTTGATTTGGGCCGCCTGGCCCATGAAGCCGTGCATCATGACGATGTTGCCCCGACCGCCCAGCCGCTGAACGATGTACTCCATCGCCAGCCGCGCGGATTCCTCGTCGCGCGACCCGATGAAAGCCGTGGGCGGCGTTCGTGTTTCGGAGTTGACGTTGACGATCGGGATGCCGGCCGCCAGCGCCTTTTCGACCGCCGGCGCGCTCGCTTCGACCTCGCACGGGTTGAGGATGATCGCGTCCACCCGCTGAGCGATGAAGCTCTCGACCTGCTGCACCTGCCGTTCGGCGCTGCGCTGGGCGTCCGTGACGATCAGCGCGACGCCGAGTTCCCCGGCCTTGGCCAGCATGGCCTGGTGCAGCATCACAATGAACTCGTTCGAGAGGTTCATCAGCGACACACCGATCGTCAACCGTTGCGCCGGCGCCGCACCCGGCTCCGCCGTCGTGGTGCCGGTCGGACGACCGCATCCGGGCGCCAGTGCCACCCCGAGCGCCCACCCGAGCGCCAGCAGTGTCCCGATGATCTTCGATCGCGGTTTCATTTCGTGCTGCGTTTGTCCAGCCACACCGCCCCCACAATGATGAGTCCCTTCACAATCTGCTGGTAATAGGACGACACGTTCAGCAGGTCGAGACCATTGTTGATCACCCCCATCAGGAGCGCGCCCAGCAGGGTGCCGCCCACGCCACCGACGCCGCCGGACAAGCTCGTCCCGCCGATGACGACCGCGGCGATGGCGTCGAGTTCGTACGCCAGACCCGCGTTCGGTTGCCCGGTCGTGATCCGCGACGCCAGGACCACACCCGCCAAACCCGCGCAGGCGCCGCACACGGTGTAGGCAAAGAGCTTCACACCGGCAACGTTGATGCCGGAGGCGCGGGCGGCCAGTTCGTTGCCCCCCACGGCATAGACGTAACGACCCACCCGAAGATGCCGCAGACACAGATGCGACGCCAAGGCGACCGCGGCCAGAATCAGCGCCGGCACCGGAATGCCCAGCACATCCGCGCTGCCCAGCGTCGTGAACGCCCGGCTGAGATTCGAGACCGGTTTGCCCCCGCTGATCACCAGAGCCAGCCCGCGCGCCACGGTCATCATCCCGAGGGTCACGATGAACGGCGCGACGCGTCCCCACGTGATGACGGCGCCGTTGGCCGCGCCGCACAGGGCGCCGGCCAGCACGCCGATCAGCACCGGCACCACCACAGGAAACTCGGTCGGGTGGGCCCAA
This sequence comes from Verrucomicrobiota bacterium, assembly GCA_035389025.1. Classification (GTDB taxonomy): domain Bacteria; phylum Verrucomicrobiota; class Verrucomicrobiia; order Limisphaerales; family J093; genus MWFF01. Next base: position 11,126 of record DAOOQY010000020.1, on the reverse strand, counting down.
CAGGCCGCCGCCACTCCGCTCAGCGCCACCAGCGACCCGAGCGAAAGGTCCACCCCGCCCGTGAGCAGAACATACGTCACCCCAACCGCCAGAATGCCGTTGATGGCAATCTGGCGGATGACGTTGATCAGGTTGGACACGGTCAGAAAGCCGGGCTTGGCCAGGGACAAGGCCAGGCTGATTCCGACCAGGGCCAGCAGCAGGCCGTAGCGCGCCAGCCAGGGACGGGTGCTTCGCGGGTGCATAAGTCTACTCGGGCATGGCCCAGTGCAGAATCTCGGCAGGCGTGGTTTTCCGCGGGTCCAATGCGGCGCTGAGCCGTCCCTGCCGCATCACGAGAATGCGGTCGCTCAGGGCCAGCACCTCGGGCAATTCGGACGAGATGAGCAGGATGCCCTTCCCCGATTGGGCCAACCGCCGGATCAACCGATAGATTTCGGCCTTCGCCCCGACGTCAATGCCGCGGGTCGGTTCGTCGAGGATCACGATGTCGGGGTCGGTCAGCAGGGCTTTGCCCAAGGCCACCTTCTGCTGGTTGCCCCCGCTCAGCGTCGCGGTCGATTGCTCACGGTGCGCGACCTTGACCCCGTAGTCCGCAATCAGGGCGTCCGCCACCTTCTCTTCACGGCGGCGGTCGATCCACCCGCCGCGACTGCAACAGTCCAGGCCGGACAGGGTCAGGTTGTGCATGACGGGCAACGAAAGCACCAATCCGTCGTGCTTGCGATCCTCGGTGAGCAGGGCGATTCCATGATCGATGGCCTGGCGAGGTGAGCGAAGGCGCACCGCAACGCCGTGCACACGCACCTCTCCCGCCTCGGCTTCAACCAATCCGAACAACACTTGCGCCAGCTCGGTCCGGCCCGCCCCGACAAGGCCCGTCAACCCGACGATCTCGCCGCGATGCACGGCGAAGGAAACGTCCACGAATGCGCCGGCTCGGCTCAGGCCGCGGACGACCAAAGCGGCAGCTTCCTCGGCAGCGACCCGGTCGCTGCCGACTGCTCCGCCGCCGAGGCAGGCGCCCGCGATTTGGGATTGGAAATCCGCAACCCGAGATTTCGGGGGGCCGACCATCGACTCGATCAGGCTTTGGCGGGAAAACGCGTTCACCGGACCGGTGACCACATGCCGTCCGTCGCGCAGCACCGTGACGGTGTCGGCCAACTCGAAGACCTCTTCGAGCCGATGCGAGATGTAGATGATGGCCACGCCCTGCCGACGCAGGTCGCCCATCACCCGGAACAGCGCGCGGGCCTCGCGTTCGGAGAGTGCGGACGTCGGTTCGTCCATGATCATGACCTCGGCGCGGCAGCCGATGGCCCGGGCAATCTCGACCGCCTGCATCTCGGCGACCCCGAGTTCGCGCATCCGGCAGTCGGGAGAGACAGGGACATCCAATCGCCGCAGCAGCCGCTGCGCATCCCGCCGCTGGGCCGCGCGGTCCACCCAGCCGAACGGACCGCGCGTCGGCTCGCGTCCCATCAGGATGTTCTCCGCAACCGTCAGATCGAGGAAGGGCATCAGTTCCTGATGGATCATCGCCACGCCCAGTTGCCGCGCCGCGTGCGGATGCCGCAACCGGACCGGGCGTCCTCGAAAGCGGATTTCGCCGGCGTCCGGCGTCTCGAGACCCGCCAGCAAGCGCATGAAGGTGGACTTGCCCGCCCCGTTCTCGCCTACCACCGCGTGCACCTCGCCGCATCGGAGCCGGAAGCAAACCCCGTCAAGGGCCCGCACGCCCGGGAACGATTTCCCGAGATTCTCGACTTCCAACACAACGTCCGCTGATTCGAGCACAGGCATGTCCTGTCCGTCCACGTCCCGCCCGCGTGGGGCGCCGCCAAGTCTGCCAGAAGGAGCGAAGGAAGGGAAGAAGCCCCGGGAAGGCCCGGTTGGCCGCGGCGCATCTGATCGCTGTCGGGATTCTGTCGCCCGTCGAGGGCACCGGGTCGACAACGGATGGAGACTCCCGCTGGAGCAGGCCGCGTGCCCTGCCTGAGCCGCATGCACGGCGGCGCCCCTCAGCGAGGCGTCGGGGGCTGGTGACCGTGGTTGGGGCGCCCGGCATGGACGAGTTCGTCATGCGCCTCGTCAGTCTAACCCGTGGTTTTCTCGAACACGGCCTGGCCGCCGCGCCAATCGACTTCGAGCGTCGCATCCCGCATGCCGGCGTGGGCGAGAAGATGCCGAGCCAGCGGGGCCACCACGAGGTGGTCGATGGTCCGCTGAAGCGGGCGGGCTCCGTAACGGCGGTCGAAACCGGTCCGAGCCAGGTGGTCGACGAGCCGGTCCGAGAAGTTCAGGCGCACGCGGGCATGGGCGAGGCCTTCGCGTTCGGCGATTTCGGCCAGTTCCTTGCGGGTGATGCGCTCGATCGCCGCGGCATCCAAGGGTTGAAACGTCACGACGGCATCGAGGCGGTTGTAAAACTCGGGTCGGAAGAACGTGAGGGCTTCGTTTTCGAAGGAAGGTTCCGCGGTTGGACCGAAACCGATCGGCGCCGGTTTGCCCGCCCCGAGGTTCGAGGTCAGAATGAGGATGGCGCTGCGGAAGTAGGTGACGCGGCCAAGGGGATCGGTCAGGCGACCTTCGTCGAACACGTTCAGGAGCACGTCGAAAACCTCGGGATCGGCTTTCTCGATTTCGTCGAGCAGCACCACGGCGAACGGTTCCTGGCGCATCCGCTGGATGAACGGGCTGGGGCCGCCGTTGGGCCCGCGCAGAAGACGCTCGGCCGAGCCGGGCTGAGCGTATTCGCTGAGGTCGAGGCGCACCAGCCGGTCTCGGCGCTGCCCGTGGCCGAACAGGGAGTCGCTCAACGCGCGGGCGAGCGCGGTCTTGCCGACCCCGGTCGACCCGCAGAAGAGCAGCACGCCCAGCGGGCGCTGCGGGTCGTTCAAGCCCGCTTTGAACGTCGTCACGACGCTGGCCGCGACGTCGCATGCGGCGGTCTGGCCGATCACCCGCTGTTCGAGCCACGCGCGAACCGACGCGTGCTCGAGCGGACGATCGTCCCGCAACAACTCCTCGCGCAGACCGGTAACCTGGACAAACCGATCCCGGACCTGCTCGACCCCAACCAGCGGAACGCGGTCCTTGATCGCCTGGCCAAGCAGGTCCCGCAGGAACCGCACGGGTGTTCCCGGGGACGCCGCATAGGGCTGGAACCGGCGAAACAGGTTGGCCGCCGCCGGGGCGATCGCGGCCTCGGTCTTGACGGGGTGGTTCTGCACAAAGGACGCCACCGTCTGTTCGAGAACCCGCACGGTCTGTTCCTCCTGCAACGGAGCCAGGCGCACGACTTGGAACGTCTCCACCAAACCCGGCAACAGGCGCCGACACGCGTCCGCCTCCGCAGGCGTCGCTTCGGTGACCAATCGCAGTTCGCCCCGCTGCACGTAGGGGAGCAGGAAGGCGGCGATCCCATCCAAAGGTCCCTGACCGCCGATGCGCACCGAGGCGAGCAGGTTTTCGAGGCACAGCACCCCGTTCAAGCCGGCCAATTCCTGAATGACGCGCTCACACCGTTCCTCCCACTGTCCGAGGTATTTCATGCCGGCCACGAGGCGCGCGGCGCTCGTGAGCCAAAAGCGATGGTGCCGGTCCAGGCGCGTGTCCTGGTCCTCGGGCTCGGCGCGGGAGACCTTCCGGGCCGCGTTGACGAGCACGGTCGTCTTGCCGGCGCCGGGCTCGCCGACCAGCAGGACGCTGCCCCGCTGTTGGCTCAGGTGGGCCACAAGCTGCTGCACCTCCGCGTCGCGTTCCCAAGCCGGTCCGAAACGTGTCCGCACGCCCCCGGGAGCGGTGAGCGGATTCCCGATGACAGCCAGGGTGCGGACGCGGGCGGGGTCGAAGCGGACCCGGGAATCGGGATCGTTGGGGATGCGGATGGTGAGCATGTGCAACGCGCAGGCCATCGGCGCCTGGCAATCCGCGAGCTGGCGCGGAGTCAGACCTTTGAGCGCGTTCTTGGCGTAGTGGGCAACGAGGCCCTTGAGCGTGTCCGGGTCAGTGTAAGTGAAGCGCAGATTCAGGGTCGGCACCGAGCAGACACCGAGGCCATCTTGCTGGCGGCCGCGCACAAACGGCACGCGCAGCGTGACCGGTTCCGGGCAGGGGTAGAGGCGCCCGTCGTGTGAGTACTCGGGGCGCACCTCGACCTTGATTTCGAGGAGTTCGGCCGCGCCGAAATCCGGAGGGACCTCCCAGAGGGATTCGGCCCACGTCCAGTCGAGGTATTCCTTGAGTTGGCGCAGCGCATCGGTGGCGGTGGCCCCCACGGCCGCAGTGCGCTTCTCGTCATCCACGAGTGCCGCAGTGCACATCCCGGCGCCATCCTGCCAAACCAGCACGGGGTAATGGAGCGTCGTGGGCATCGGTCAGGTCCGGAATTCCGGCGGCAGCGGCAGTTGGGACAGTCCGTAGTCCCACAGGTCCTCGTTGGAATCCGCGATCATCGGTTGCAGTGGAAAGGGAGCGTCCGCCAGCGTCGCTTCGTCCCGTGCCAAAGCCTCGAGCCAGCGTCGTTGACGCGCGCCCAGATCAGCCAAGACCGTGCTGGCCGCAGTCCCTTCAGGCACGGGAAAGGCAAAGACCTGCGTCAACCGCCGCCCGCCATCGCCGGGGCGCAGCCAGGTGCCGCTCATGATGCCCGCCAACAGAGACGCGGTCGGCCCCCACAAGACCGCAACGGAAACCCGGCCCGTTTCAGTGCCTTCGAGGGCCGCCAGCCCAGTGGTGCCAGCCTCGGTCCACCAGGAAGCCCAGGCCTGGATGTTCACTTGTTCCCGGAAGAGTTCAGCGGTTTGGACGGAACTCAGCGGCTCGCTCCAGGCGCCCGACAACAGCGCACTGCGGACAATGAGCCACTCGTCCCGGCGGCCCCAGTTGGCCACCGCCGCGGAAAGCAGCGCCGTTCCACCCACCAGCAGCGCCAGACCCCTCTCGGCAGACTGAGGGCGGATTCGGCGGAAAAACGGGTCATTCTCCTCTTCAGCATCATGAGGAAACTGGCGTTCCCATTGCCACGCCGCCAGTCCCGAGGCCTCCGCCAACAAGTCATCCATCGCGTCGTCAAACTGCGCGATGGCCTGCCCCGTCCGGCGATCCGGCGATCCATCGGAGCCGCTGCGCCGCGACTTGGATTTGCGCCCGCGGCCATGCCGTGGCGGCATGGATCGCAGTCCTGGCGGTGCGGCGGGCCCACGCGGCTCCTGAAGCTGGAGGATGAGCCAGAGGCGCTCCCACAGTTCGTGGAGGTCGAGGGACCCGTGACGTTCCACGGACACTCCACCCGAATCAACCTGCCCGCCAGGCGCGGGCAATTGGGACCGCAGACGGCTCAGCGCGGCTGCCACACGCTCGAGAATGGCCGTCCGATCCGACACGTCGAGACTCGAGACAATCCCGCCGCGCGGCTCTGCCCGCTTCAGGGGTGTGACCTCGACTGCCAATCCGTTGCCGCGCGGGTGGATCGTCGCGAGACAGGCGGCGCCCGGGGCGAGACTGGCGAATCGCGCGCCGAGCGGGCGCACCAGGAGTCGATCGAAAGCCCGTTTCAACGCCCGAGCCCCCAACTGCGGGTGGTAACCTTCCGTCACCAGCCGATCGAAGGCCGATCGGTGGAGATGGACGAACCGATTCGGACGGCGCATCCCCTCCCGCACGAACAGATCGTCGATCAGCCTCCCGGCAATCCGCTCGAGCCCGGATCGATCGAGCGGTTGGAAGGCGACGAGGCGGTCGATTCGGTTGAAGAACTCGGGCCGGAAGAAATGCCGCGCCGCGCTCACATAAACCTCGCGATCGTCTTTGGCGCCGTCAGTAAACCCGAGCCGATGCCGCGACTCGCGCGCCCCGAGGTTCGAGGTCATGATCACGAGCGCGTTCGTGAAATGAGCCGTGCGGCCCAGCGCGTCCGTCAGACGGCCCTCCCCGAGCAGGGCCAGCAAAAGGTCGAGCACGTCCGGATGCGCCTTCTCGATTTCATCGAACAGCAGGACGCAGAACGGCTGGCGCCGCACTGCGGCGGTCAGGAGCCCCTCGGGCTGTTCGGGGGTGCCGATCAAACGCGCCGCGGCCGCGGGCGAGACAAACTCGTTCAGATCGAAACGCACCAGCCGTTCGCTATCGCCGAAGAGGAACCGCGCCACGGCCTTGGCACACTCGGTCTTGCCCACCCCGGTCGGGCCGAGGAACAGCAGGCTGCCGAGCGGGCGCTGCGGATCGTTGAGCCGGGCGCACGCGGTGACGATGACATCGGCCGCGGACTCGACCGCCTCCCTCTGGCCGATGACGTGCCGGGCCAGGCCCTCGACCACCTCGCCCCGCTCGATGGTCAGCTCCGGGTCAAGGAAAGACCGAGGCAATCCGCTCCGGACCGCAAACTCGGCCAATACCTCCCCGCGACCGATGCTCGCGTCGCGGAACTTGGCCGCGAGCTGGCGCAGAAAGCCGGCGACCTTTCCCGGTTGGGCGAGGTCGGCGGCGTAGCGACGCTGCAGGTCCATCGCCAGGGGCAAGGCATCCAGGCCGAAGCGACAGCCGTGCCGCGTTTCGAGTTGCTGGCGGGCCGCAATGAGAATGCGGAGGGTCTCGATCTCGGACGTCTCGGCCACAGGCAGCACGTGAAACAGGTCGGCAAAGCCGCGGTCCATTTCCTTGAGGACCCGGAAGGCCTCGGGCGTCATCTCGGCCAGCACGCGAACACGGCGGCGGTCCAGATGCGGCTTCAGGACCTGGGCCATGCTCAGGTCCGAGCTGCATGTCACCCCGGCCAGACAGAGACCGAGCAGGTCGTCGAAATACAACACATGGCCCCGCTTCGCCGCCTCCTCGACGATGGCCAGGAGCCGCTTCTCCCACTGTCCCACGTACGCCATGCCCGAGACCAGCCGCTGCGGGGCGAGCAGCCAGAGTTGGCTGGATGCGGCCGGACGGCCCGTCCGCTGAGCCGCCTGGCGGTAGACGTGCTCGTGGACGATGGCGGTCTTGCCCGCCTGCCGGGGCCCCACCAGCAAAACCGGCCGACGGTCGGGCAGATGCAGCAGGCGTGCCAACTCCTCGATCTCACGCTCCCGCCCGACCGCGCGGTCCAGATCGTCCGGGTAAAGGCGATCCAGGCAGCGCCCCACCCGTTCGAGTTCCTCCTCGCCGGAGAGAACCGCTTCGTCGGTCAGCAACGCCCAGGGATCGGATTTCTGTTCGCGGGGAAGAGCGGGGATGTTGACCGCCACTTCAAGTCGCGTGGTCCAGGCCTTGCCCGACAGCGCCACCTCGGTGGGCGTCAGGCCGAGTCCACCCTCCCTCTGTTGATCGCGAAAGAACCGGGTGAGGACCGCGGTGGCCACTCCGCGGAGGTCCTGTCCCTTGGGGACTTCGAACCAGAGATCCAACAGGCTCGGCGTGAAGGCGACGCGCCGCCCCAAGACGTGGCAGACGACAAACAGGAACGACACGGCCGCGCTGCCGAACTTGCCTTCAATCCGCACTTCGAGAAGCGACTCCTCAGTCTCCGGCGCGAAGGTCCAATCCGCAAGAGCCCGGTGATCCGCCCCGCCTGCCAGCCCGCCCAGCGCCTGCCGCATGTCCCCCGCCAATAGAGTCAGGGCACGCGGCAGGCGCTCCGCCCGGCGTTCGGGTTCGGACCTGAACAAGGGCCTAACCAGGTAGACCGGGGCAGGGGCTCCGCTGGTCCGCCGTTCCTCGACGTAGATGGGCAGGGTGAAGTTCACGCGGAGACGGGGAGCCTGACCCGCCGTTCGAAGCGGTCTTCCACACACGAGGCGATGACGCGCCCCAGGTCGTCGACCCTGCTCAGTCGCCGACCCAGTTGACAGTCGTCAATCACTCCCCCCAACACGTCGTAGGCGCGGCAACGCCCGGAGACCCTCAACCCCCCGCGCCGGGCCGCAGCCGCCGGGATCGCGTAGTCGGCGGCGGCGACGTTGGCCGTCTCGACAACAGCCTCGGCGTTCGAGTGCTTGTCCTTGAAGGCATGCCGCCCGCGCTCCTCCTCCCAGCGCGGCCATGCGAGGGGGCCTTCGATTGTGAGGATGAGGCCCAACACCCCCTCGACCGGGCTGGCCAGAAACGCGGCAGGGTCGGGCACGGGCTGGCGCCGGAACATCGAAGCCTCCTTCCGCCCTCGAGGCCCAGCGAGCACCCGCTCGAGCCGCACCCGGTGCCCGCTCGCGCGGCACGCATCAAGATAGCCGGCGCCCAGGGCGAACATCCACGGCGCCGCGTCGCTGTAGACAGCCAACACAAGTGCGTCCGGGCGGTCATGCTCGAGCTCGAGAATCGAGCACAGCAGTTTGTCCAGCGTCCGCCGCAGGGTTTCCAGGCGTTGCTGGAGGAGAACGATGGGCTGATCGGTTTCATGCACAACCCGAGAAGCCTCGCCGTGTGAGGGCGCGCGGCCTGCGGCGTCCTGGCCGGGTGCTCCGACCCGTTGTTGTGGACTTATGACGCTGCGGATAGCGAAATAATCCACGAGCGTTTCGCTCTCGAGTGCGGCTGCCTCGCGATGCAGTTCCCCGAGTCGTTCGAGCGTTTGCTGCACGCGGGGCAGCCGGTCGAGTTCAGCCTTCTCCTGCCCGGAAGGGACCCGCCCGCGCTGGACCTGCCGCTCGATCGAGACCCCATGAGCCACCCGATTCTCGAGTTCGGTTTCCGTGCCTCGCCCCCGCAACCGGCACAGCGCGCGGTGCAACTCGATCGCCGCCTCCGCCAGCGACACCCAGTCCGGCCCGAATGAGCCCGGCGCCGAGACCAGGGCGGCGACCGACCCGGACCGGACGTCCACGCGGAGGCGCCCGCCCTCGAGACCCACGGCGGCTTCGAGCGTCTGGCTCAGCGGATGGCAGTTGAGCGCGTTGGCAAGCGGCACGAGCAACTCGCGTTCGATCGCGCGCTTCAACGGACGCGCCCCCAGCAGGACATCGAATCCGCGCGCGGCCAAATAGCGTTCGGCAGCCTCGGTCACATCGAGGCGGATGGACCGGCGTTGAAGCCCATCGCGCTGGCGCACCAAGCCAAGCTCGCGTCTGACGATCGCCCGCGCGGTGGGCTCATCGAGAGGCGCGAACGGCACGACGGCATCGATCCGCCTGAACAGTTCGGGCCGCAAGAACCGCTCGACGGCTTCCTCGAAATGCTGGCGGGCATGCCGCACCGAGCCTGCCCGGGCCACGAACCCGGGCTGCGCTTCCCGAAAGGTCTGAGCCCCGAGATTCGAGGTCATGACCACGACCGTGTTGGTGAAATCCGCCAGGCGCCCCGCCTCGTCCGTCAACCGCCCCTCCCCCAACACCTGCAGCAGGAGATCGAACAGGAGCGGATGCCCCTTCTCGAATTCGTCCAGGAGCACCACAGAGAATGGTTGCTCCCGCACCCGGGCGGTGAGGAGACCCTCGGCGCCATCCTGCCCTCCGGCCAGGCGGCGCACCGCGAGCGGGTCTGCAAACTCGCTCAGGTCATACCGCACCAGGCGATCCCGGCTGCCGAACAGAAACTCGGCCAGCGCCTTGGCCATCTCGGTCTTGCCCACGCCCGTCGGCCCAATGAAGAGAAACGACGCCAGTGGCTTGCGCGGACGCGCCAGACGCGCCTTGATCGTCGCCAGCAAATCGACCACGAGCGTTGCCGCCTCGACCTGCCCCAGCACGCGTGCGGCAAACCACGCCCCGGCTGCCTCAAGGTCCAGTGGAATGGCGTCATCGAGCATGAAACCAGGCAACCCCGTCTCTCGCGAGAACAGAGCCGTCACCTCCGAGGCCCCCACGGGGTTTGCGGACGTGCGGTCGGCCAGGAGGTTCCGCAGGAAGCGGACCGGGCGGCCTGGATAGGCCGAGTACGTGGCGTACCGACGATGAAGTCGGTCCAGTGTGTCCAACGCGCGCTCATCGAGCCCGGGTCCATGCGGTTGCGCGTGCCGAGCCACCTGCGTCAGGATGGAACGACTGTGCGCGAAGTCCGGTTCCTCGACCGTCACCCGCTGGAACACATCGAGGAGGTGCGGATCCTGCCGTTCGATCGACGGCAGTTGTTCGGGAGTGCACTCGACGACCCCCAAGAGTTCGCCCCGGCCCAGGGCAGGCCGCAGAAACGACGCGATCCCCTCGGTGTTGTGGGCACTGCGCCCCACCTGAATGAGCTCGCTCAAACCTCCCAGGTGCACAATCGCCCGCGTCTTCGCCGCCTCGCTCACCACCTGCTGGCACCGCGCCTGCCACATCCCAAACCCCGTCATCCCCGCCACCAACCGCGAACCGCTTGTCGCCCAAAACGGCGTCTCTCCAAACTGCAATTCGGCCCTCCGCCGGACCAGTTCGTGCCACGCCGCCGTCTTGCCCACCCCCGAGGCCCCCACCAGCAACACGCTGCGGGGCGGACTTCCGCCAAGCGCCTCCGCCAGTTGCAGCACCACCTTCTGGGCCTCGAACGCCGGAACGAGCTTCACCTTGGTCAGGTCCACCGCGACTTCCGGCAACACCGCCCGCTTGACCTTCTCCCGGGAGCCGGCCTCGACCGCCGCCTGTTTCGGGGTCTTGAGGCTGACGCGCAGGCGCAACGGCGACACGCGCAACTCGACGCAGCGCTCGAGCGCCGCCAGAGCCCGCAACGAGGTCGACGCCCTGGTCCGCCCCAACGCCAATCGGATATGCCCGGGCAGGCGGTCGTCCAAAGCCTCCGCGGTTTCGGCGAGCACCGCAATCCCCAGAGCGGGCACGTAGGCCTGGCACAACCCATTCCCCGCCCGCCACCGCACCACATGGAACCGCAGAGGCACCGGGTCGATCCAAGCCGGATGCCGCCCGGCGGGCGCAACCTCGAGCGTCACCTCACCGCAAACAGGCGCCTCGTCTTCCTGGCAGCGATACAGCGTGCCCAGCGGGCGGGATTCGAGTGCGTGCCGAAACCGCGCCTCGAGACCCCGCACGACCCGCCTCTCGTCGGCTTCGAAAAAGGAAATCCCCGGCATCGAGATCGGCTCCGCGAGCAATCCCGCGCCGCCCATGACCTGCACGGCCAGACTGAAATGAAAATCGAGTTCCGGCATCCCAGCCCCTTAGGGTCTGTGCAAAAATTACTTCCGATTTTGGCGGGAGCGCCACCGGGCC
>DAOOQY010000019.1:0-16114 GCA_035389025.1 Verrucomicrobiota bacterium | reverse complement strand
TCCCGCGTCGTCCGGGGTTGAGACTGGAAACTGGGGTCCGTGTGAGCGCCCCAACCGTGCCGCCTCATGCGATTGCCCGTTGCATGGCCCGGTTTTAGGCCAAGGCGGCGGAGATGAAAGACCTTTTCGCCTCGCGGAACTCGGCCCTCCGAGGAGGTTCGGGCCTGCGAATGAGCGGACGCGTGGGAACAAAATAGAAGCTGCGGTGGGGATGCGGACATGCGAGTCTGACGCGGCTTATGACACCGCGTGAACGCATCGCCGCCGCCCTCGATCACCGGGAGACCGCCGAGTTGCCGGCCGACTTCGGCGGGGGATTCCAGACCGGCATCGCCGTCAGTCTCGTCTATCAACTCCGGCAACGTCTGGGCCTGGACCGCCCGGGCACACCCGTCCGAGTGATCGAGCCCTACCAGATGCTTGGAGAGATCGCCCCGGATTTGGGCGAGGCGTTGGGCAGCGACACGACGCCCCTTTACGGAACGGGGACGATGTTCGGGTATCCCGCGCTGGCATTCAAGGAATGGCGTCTGCCCGACGGCACGCCGGTGCTTGTGCCCGAGGACTTCAACACGCAGTTCGAGGCCAACGGCGATTTGCTGCAGTACCCGGGCGGCGATCGGTCCTGCGGTCCGTGCGCCCGGATGCCGCAGGGCGGCCACTTCTTCGACGCCATCATCCGGCAAGGCCAGATCGACGAGACGAAGCTCGATCCGGCGGACAACTGCGAGGAATTCACGCTTGTGGACGACGAGGCCTTGGAACACTACCGGCGCCGCGCCGAACAGCTCTGGACCGGGAGCGACCGGGCAGTGTTCTGCACGTTTGGCGGGCTGAGTTTCGGTGATATCGCGCTTGTTCCCGGCACGTTTCTCAAGGAGCCGAAAGGGATTCGCGATGTCGAGGAGTGGTATGTGAGCACCGCGGCGCGCCCCGGGTACATCAAAGCGGTGTTCGAGCGCCAGTGCGAGGTGGCGATCGAGAACCTGAGGCGTTTGCACGCGGCGGTTGGCGACCGCGTCACGGTCATCCAGACAAACGGAACGGACTTCGGGACACAGAACGGGCCGTTCCAGTCGGTTGCGGCGTTTCGGGACCTGTACAAGCCCTACCAGAGGCGCGTGAATGCGTGGATTCACGAGAACACACCGTGGAGGACGCTGATGCATTGTTGCGGCGGCATCGCCCCGTTGATCGACGACATCATCGAGGCGGGCTTCGATTGTCTGAATCCGGTTCAGTGCAGCGCCGCGGGCATGGACCCGCGGGCGTTGAAGCGCAAATACGGGGAACGTCTGGTGTTTTGGGGCGGCGGGGTCGATACCCAGAGGGTCCTGCCGTTTGGCGCGCCTGAGGAGGTGAGGCGCCAGGTGCGGGAGCGGATCGATGTGTTCCGGCCCGGGGGCGGGTATGTGTTCAACACCATTCACAACATTGTGGCCAACACGCCCGTGGACAACGTCCTGGCCATGGTCGAGGCGCTCCGCGAGTATCGGGGCTGAGCGGGGCGAGCGGGCCGAATGCGCCTTGCGCGTGTCGGAGAATCGGGGCTAGTGTCGCTGTGTGAGAGTGCTTTTCGTTGGGGATATCGTGGGCGAGCCAGGCCGCAAAGCGGTTGCCCAGTTGGTGCCTCGCCTGCGGCGGTCGGAGCAGATCGACTGCGTCATTGCCAACGGAGAGAACGCGGCGGGCGGTTCGGGGATCACGGGCAAGACGGCCAGCGAGATTCTCAATGCGGGCGTGGACGTCATCACGCTCGGGGACCACGCCTGGGATCAGAAGGAGATCATGGCCTACATTCCCGGCGAATCGCGCCTGCTGCGCCCGCTCAATTACCCGCACGGCGCCCCGGGCCGCGGGAGCGGCTTGTTCCAGTTTCCCAGCCAGGCCCCCATCGTTGTGATCAATCTGCAGGGGCGGGCGTTCATGGGCGATTTGGACAATCCATTTCTTTGCGCCGAGGTGGAGGTGGCGCGTGCGCGGGCCGAGACGCCGATCATCGTGGTGGACATGCATGCGGAGGCGACCTCGGAGAAGATGGCCCTGGCGCGCATGCTCGATGGCCAGGTGAGCGCGGTCCTCGGCACCCACACGCACGTGCAGACGGCGGACGAACAGATTCTGCCGGGAGGCACGGCTTTTCTTACGGATGCCGGGTTCACCGGGCCGCACGAGAGCGTGCTGGGGCGTCGGATCGAACCAATCATCAAGCGGTTCCGAACCAATCTGCCGCAGCGTTTCGAGGTGGCGTCGGATCGAGTGCTTCTTCAGGGCGCCGTGATCGAGATCGACTCGGCCACCGGACGCGCCCTGTCGATCCGCCGCATCTCGGAACCGCTGCCGCATCCTCCCGATGGGCAAGGTCACTGAATCGCAATGGGATTTCGGAGAACTGTTCACGGCGGCGGAGACGCGCCAGGTTCTGACCGTCACCGAGTTGACCAGCAGGGTGAAACGCCTGATCGAAGGGCAGTTTCCGCAGGTCTGGGTGGGTGGTGAAGTCAGCAACCTGCGCGCCCAGGCCTCCGGCCACTGCTATTTCACGCTCAAGGATGTCGGCGCCCAGTTGAATTGCGTCCTGTTTCGCGCCCAGGCCAGGGGCAATCGGGAGGTTCTCGAGGACGGCGCCAAGGTCAATCTGCACGGCGAGCTGACGGTGTACGAGCCGCGCGGCCAGTACCAACTGATCGTCACGCGCGTCGAACTCCAGGGGTTGGGCGCCCTTCAACTCGCCTTCGAGCGCCTCAAGCGCAAGCTCCAAACCGAAGGCCTTTTCGACTCCGCCCGCAAACGCCCCATCCCGCGATGCCCGCAACGGGTCGGCATCGTCACCTCGCCCACCGGCGCCGCCTTGCGCGACGTGCTCCATGTGATCCAAAGGCGGCATCCCTCCCTCGAACTGATTCTCGCCCCATGCCGGGTGCAGGGGACTTCTGCGGCCGAGGAGATCGCCGCGGCGATTCGTCGACTCAACGCGTTTCACGCGGAGTGTCTGGGTGGCGGGCATCCCGCGGCGCGGGGCGGGCTCGATGTGATTTTGGTGACGCGCGGGGGCGGCAGCCTCGAGGACTTGTGGGCTTTCAACGAAGAGGCCGTTGCGCGCGCCATCGCGGCCTCGACCCTGCCGGTCATCTCCGCCGTCGGGCATGAGATCGACTTCACCATCAGCGATTTTGTCGCCGATCTGCGCGCAGCGACACCGAGTGCGGCGGCTGAGATACTGACCGAAGGCGGGTTTGCCGGTCGCGCCTTTCTGGCGGAGGCTGCGGCGCGCCTGGGCCAACTGGCGCGGCAAGGCTGTGAGCGCGTCCGGGATGAGATCGAGCAATGGCGCAGTCGGCTCGCCCGAGTCCATCCGCGCAGGCGGCTTCAAGTCCGGGAACAGCGCCTGGACGACCTGCGCGCCCAACTGGCCCGGGCCGCTCGTTTCGGGTCGCGCGGCGCCCAGGCGCGCCTGCTCCTCCTGTTCGAGCGAATGTCCCGCGTCCGGCCCCGCCTGGTCATGGCCCGCCGCCGCGAGACCTTGGCGCTGAGGTCCCAGCGCCTGCATGAACGGGCCCGCCTCCCACTCGCGCACTGGCAGCAGCGCGTCGCCGGCCTGGCCGCCCGAATCCGACTCCTTTCCCCGGAGAACGTCCTGGCGCGCGGGTATTCGATCACGACAAACGCCCAAACCGGGCGCGTGCTCCGCAGCGCTGTCGAAGCGCAGGCGGCGCGGGTGTTGCGGACCCGGTTGTCCGCGGGCGAGGTGGTGAGTGTCGTCGAGGGTTCGTGCGGTTGATGCGGGATTCGGATTCTCACTTGACCCCGCTGGCCAGGAGAGTTTGGAAATGTGGGGGCTGCTCCTCGCGGGCCACCAGACTGAGTTCGATCTTGCGGAAGCCCGCGGCCTCGAGCCAGCGCTGCATGTCGCTTTCGGCGAAGCCGAGCCAAACGTCGCCATAGAGGTCCCGGGCCTCTCTGAACTGATGACGGAGCAGATCGAGAATCAGAATCTGTCCCTTCGGACGGAGAATCCGGTGGGCGCCGCGGATGGCCCGGTCGGGTTGGGCGGCGTGATGAAGCGCCTGGCTCAGAATCACCACGTCCACGCTCGCCGCGTCGATCGGCGGGTCTTGCAGATCGCCCAGACGGAACTCGAGGTTGCGCAGCCCCGCCTTGGCCGCCTTGGCGGCCCCGAACTCGACAATCTTCTCCGAGTTGTCCACGGCGATGACCCGTTTGCAGCGCCGCGCGAGCAATTCCGCCACCAACCCCTCGCCGGATCCGAGATCGGCCACCGTCAGGGGCGGCAGAATCCGCAGCAGCAGTTGTCCGAGCCCCTGCCAACTCCGGCCCGGGCCGTAGCTCCGGTCGAACCGGCCGGCGACCTGGTTGAAGAAGACCTGGGCTTGATGCTGACGCAGGTCCAGAATGCGTTTCAGGTTGATTTGGTCCGAGGCGTATTCGGCCTGCTCGCGCGCGCCCGCGCCGCCGATCCGGACGATCTCCCGCACCGCGGCATCGAGTTCCCGCTTGAGCCGGTAGAAGGTCCGCTTCCCATCGCGCCGGCATTCCAGCAGCCCGGCGTCCAGGAGCAGGCCCAGGTGGGTCGAAATGCGGGACTGGCCCAGGCGAGTGATGTCCTGCAGTTCGTGAACGGACAGTTCGTCCTTTTCCAGGAGGCCCAGGAGACGGAGTCGGGTGGCGTCCGCCAGGGCGCGAAGAGACTTCAAGACCGTGTTCACGAGAAAAACCAAGTTGACAGCTTGGATGATTTATATATCTTCGCATCGTGATACGTCAATCTTAAACTGTCTGCGCCGATACCCCATGAGCAAACGTTTTATCTTCTCTTCCGAGTCCGTTGCCGAAGGTCATCCGGACAAGGTGTGCGACACCATCTCCGACGCGGTGCTGGACGCCTGTCTGACGCAGGACAAGTCGAGCCGGGTGGCGTGCGAGTGCTATGCGAAGTCGAATCTGGTGATTGTGGGCGGTGAAATCACGAGCCGCGCGAAGCTCGATTTCGCGGCGATTGCCCGGCAGGCCATTCGGGACATCGGGTATGTCAACGACGACGACGTGTTTCACGCGGACAAGGTGTTCGTGAATGTGTGCGTGACCAAGCAGTCGCCGGACATTGCCCAGGGTGTCGATGCCCGGGCTGCGAGGGGCAAGAAGAAGGCGGAACAGGGCGCGGGCGACCAGGGGCTGATGTTCGGGTACGCGTGCGACGAGACGCCCGAATTGATGCCGGCTCCGATCATGTTCGCCCATCAACTCGGGCGCGAGCTGACGCGGATTCGGAAGACGGGGCGGATCGGCTGGCTTCGGCCCGATGCGAAGAGCCAGGTTTCGATCGAGTATGTGGATGACCGGCCTGTCCGAGTGAGCAGCGTCGTGATCTCGACCCAGCACACCGCGGACGTGGATCACGCCCGGATCGAGAAGTTCTGCATCGACCAGGTGATCAGGAAGGTGCTGCCCAGGCGAATGCTCGATCGGAACACGCTCTACCTGGTGAATCCGACGGGGCGGTTTGTCGTGGGTGGGCCGCAAGGAGACACCGGTTTGACGGGCCGGAAGATCATCGTCGACAGCTATGGCGGGATGGGCCGGCACGGGGGGGGGTGTTTCAGCGGGAAAGACCCGTCCAAAGTCGACCGGAGCGCAGCCTACATGGGCCGGTACGTTGCCAAGAACGTGGTGGCGGCCGGTCTGGCCCGCCGCTGCGAAGTGCAATTCGCTTATGCCATCGGCTATCCGGATCCCGTGAGTGTCTGCGTCGACACGTTCGGAACGGGGGTTGTGAGCGACGAATCGATCACCGAGGCGGTGCGGCGGGTGTTCAGTTTCAAACCCGCGGACATCATCAAACAGCTCGACCTGCTCCGCCCGATCTACGGAAAGACCACCAACTACGGGCACTTTGGCAAGAACGATCCCGACCTGACCTGGGAGCGGACGGACAAGATCGCCGCGCTCAAGAAGGCCGTGAAACGATCTTAGCCGCCGCGATTCTGAGTCTGAAATTTGAAATTTGAAATTTGAAATCCAGGATTCCCATGCTCGCTGTTACACCCGCTTCCAACCGCGCCAGGGCTGCCAGGCCGTCGGTCGTTCGCAAGACAGGCAATGGCACATCCAGGCTGGACTGTCATGTCAAGGACCCTTCCCTCGCCGCCCTGGGCCGTCGGGAGATCGAGGTGGCGGAAAAGGAGATGCCTGGGCTGATGGCCATTCGCGAGCGGTACGCGGGGGAGAAGCCGCTACGCGGCGCCCGCGTTTCAGGGTCGCTGCACATGACCATCGAGACGGCGGTGCTGATTGAGACCATCGAGACCCTGGGGGCGAGCGTGCGCTGGGCGAGTTGCAACATTTTCTCGACTCAGGACCAGGCGGCCGCGGCTGTGGCCCAGGCGGGCATTCCGGTCTTTGCGTTCAAGGGCGAGAGCCTCGAGGAATACTGGGAGTTCACCCTGAGGGCACTGACCCATCCGGGCGGCAAGGGACCGCACCTGGTTGTCGACGATGGGGGCGACGCGACGCTTCTGCTGCACAAGGGTTGCGAGATGGAACAGGGGAGCGACTGGACGCGCACGGCATCAGCGAGCCACGAAGAGCAGGTGATCAAGAACCTGCTCAAGACGTGCGCCCGAACGCGGCCCGGGTGGTTCACGGAGGCGGTCAAGGACTGGAAGGGGGTGAGCGAGGAGACGACGACGGGTGTGCACCGCCTCTACCAGATGCTCGAAGCGGGCAGGCTGCTTGTTCCGGCCATCAACGTGAACGACTCGGTTACCAAGTCCAAGTTCGACAACCTCTACGGATGCCGGGAGTCGCTCTGTGACGGCATCAAGCGGGCCACGGGCGTGATGGTGGCCGGCAAGACCGCCGTTGTGTGCGGTTACGGGGACGTGGGCAAAGGCAGCGCGCACAGCCTGCGGGGATTCGGCTGCCGCGTGATCGTCACGGAGATCGATCCGATCAACGCGCTCCAGGCGGCGATGGAGGGATTCGAGGTCAAGACCATCGAGGAGACGTTGGGCGAGGCGGATATCTACGTCTCGGCCACGGGCAATTGCGACGTCATCACTTTCGAGCACATGCGGCGGATGAAGGATCAGGCCATCGTGTGCAACATCGGGCACTTCGACAACGAGATTCAAATGGACCGGCTCAATGCGGCCCAAGGCGTCCGACGGGTCTCGATCAAGCCGCAAGTGGACAAGTACGTGTTTCGGGATTCGCACGCCATTTACGTGCTGGCCGAGGGCCGGCTCGTCAACCTGGGATGCGCCGAAGGGCATCCGAGTTTCGTGATGAGCAACAGCTTCACCAACCAGGTCCTGGCCCAGATTGATCTTTGGAAGAACCGGCACACCTACGAGATCGGCGTCTATCGCCTTCCCAAGAAACTGGACGAAGAGGTCGCGCGGCTCCATCTGGACAAGATCGGCGTCAAGCTCACCAAGCTGACCAGAAAGCAGGCCGGGTATATCGGCGTCCCCGTTGGGGGCCCCTACAAACCCGACCACTATCGTTATTGATTTCCAGCCCGCATGGGCAGGGCTTCTCGACTTTTCGGCTTCGCCGCGGTCACACGTCCATGAAACATGCGAACCGCGAACGGGGCGGCGCTTTTCTTTTCTCTGGCGCCCGGCGGGTGATGCTGTTTGAATAGCGGCCTGGACTGACAGGTCGAAAAGACCATAACTTGCGGACACAAAAGAACCTATGAATCCAAGCGATGCTCATCCCTCCGCGTCGGGCGTTTCCCGTCGTGACTTTCTGAAACACTCCTCGCTGGCCACGGCCGGCGCGTTTGCGGTCGCCGGTTTTCCGGCGGTTGTCAGTGCCCAGACCAAGCCCGTGTTCAACGCGGTGATTTTGGGCCTGGGTGGCCGCGGAGGCGGCGCGGGTCAGAATTTCCTCGAAGCGGCGAAACTCGCCGGTGTCGAGGGCAAGATTGTGGCGACGGCCGACATTTTCCCTGGCCAGGCCCGGCGCGGCACGCAGGCGTTCGGGGTCCCGGAGGACAAGTGCTTTAGCGGTTTCGATGCCTACATCAAGGCGTTGGACGTGCCGGGAGTGAACTATGCCATCCTGGCTGCGCCGCCGGGCTTCCGGGCGCCGCATTTCAAGGCCTGCGTCGAGCGTGGCAAGCATGTCTTCATGGAGAAGCCGGTTGCTGTGGACGGGCCGACCGCGCGGATCATGTACGCGGCGTACGAGGAGTCGAAGAAGAAGAATCTGAAGGTTGCCGCCGGGACGCAGCGCCGGCACCAGGCGGGGTACATCGAGACGATCAAGCTGATCCAGGGAGGCGCGATTGGCGACGTGGTGACGCTGCGGGCCTACTGGGTCAATGGCGGCCCGATCTGGCATCGGGGCGTGCAGGGCGAGACCGATCTCGAGAAGCAGATTCACAACTGGTACCATTACATCTGGCTTTCGGGCGACCACATCTGCGAGCAGCACGTCCACAACATCGACGTCTGCAACTGGATCATGAACGCGCATCCAGTCCGTTGCTGGGGCATGGGCGCGCGGCAGGCTCTGGGCGACGCGGCGGGTGAGATTTGGGACAACTTCGCCATCGAGTTCGAATACGAAGGCGGGGTGCGCATGTACTCCTATTGCGGCCAGATCAAGCGCGCCTGGTCCTCCGTGAGCGAGGCGGTGCATGGCACCATCGGCACGGCCAATCCGGGCGGCAGCATCAGCCTGAACCGCGGCTGGCGTTGGCGCTCGACGCTCAAGCTGCAGAGCGGCGATCCGTACACCCAGGAGCACGTCGACCTCATCAACGCCATCGTCAAGGACACCGAACTCAACGAGGCCAAGAACGTCACCGACAGCACGCTCACCGCCATCATGGGGCGCGAGGCCGCCTACAGCGGCGGGGCCGTCGAGTGGGATCAAATCCTCAATTCGAAGTTCATGTACGGGCCCGAGCAGCTCCACACCGACGCATCGAAGATGCAGTGGGGCGAGTTCCGCACCTTGAAGCCGCCCATGCCGAGCAATTTCGACATCTTCAAGACGCCGCCGGTGGCCCCGGTTGCCTGAGCGGGTCTCTTGTTTCGTGGCAAGGCGCGGGCACAGTGCCCGCGCCTTTTTTTGTATCCATGCATCACCTGTCCCTGTGAGGGATGTTTCCTTGCCTATGAGAATCGACTGTGCGTCGGCGCCACGTTCGTCGCGGCCCTGGTCGGCGCCTTTGTCGACCATCACGCGGTTGAGCGATCGAGGAGGCGACGCGGGCAGTGACAAGGGCGAGTGGCCGGGCGCCTGGTCACGCCGTCACCGTCCTCTTCGGTGTCTGCCTCTGCTTGGTCTGCTGCTCGGTCTCATGCAGGCGCAGGCGCAGGCGCCCGTGGCGTTGGGCATCGACACGCTGGCTGGACGTGGTTGGCGCCCGCTGGCCGGGAAGAAAGTCGGCTTGATCACAAACCCCACCGGGGTGGACCGGCGCGGGCGCTCGACCATCGACCGATTGCGTTCGGCGCCCGGGGTGAAGTTGGTGGCCTTGTTCGCGCCGGAGCACGGGTTGAGGGGCGACTCGGCGGCTGGGAAGGAGTTTCCGGACAGCAAGGACCCGCGCAGCGGTCTGCCGGTTTACTCGCTGTACGGGCCGGGGCCGGTGCGCAAGCCCACGGCGAAGATGCTGCGGGGCATCGACGTTCTACTCTACGACGTCCAGGACCTTGGCGTACGTTCCTACACGTACATCAGCACCATGGGGCTTGCAATGGATGCGTGCGGGGAGGCCGGCATCGAGTTCATGGTGCTCGACCGGCCCAATCCGCTCGGGGGGGCGCGGGTCGAGGGGCCGATGTTGGATGCGCGGTTCCGTTCCTTTGTGGGCTGGTGGGAGGTGCCGTACGTCTACGGGCTGACCTGCGGCGAACTGGCGCGCATGATCAACGGCGAAGGGTGGATTTCCCATCGCTGCAAACTGACCGTGATTCCGATGTCAGGCTGGAACCGCACGATGACGTGGAAAGCGACGCGCCTGCCCTGGGTGCCCACCTCTCCCAATGTGAAGTCGGCCGAGACCGGCCTGTTCCTGGTCGCCACAGGCGTGCTGGGCGAAATCGGGGGCGTGAGCATCGGGATGGGGACCGACATGCCTTTCCAATGCGTTGCGGCGCCGTGGCTCAAATCCGACGCCCTGGCGTCTCACTTCGCGGGTCTGCGGCTGCGCGGTGTGCAGTTCTTGCCCGTCAGTTACACGCCGTCGCGCGGCATGTTCCAGGGCCAGCGTGTCTCGGGCGTGCGGATTCGATTCAGCGAGCCGGACCAGGCCCCGCTGGTGGCGATCAACTACTACGGGCTCGAAGCGGTCCGGCAAGTGGCGGGGCGGGACCTGTTCGCGCTGGCGCAGAAACGCGGCCAGTCGTTTCAGATGCTCGACAGGGTCAACGGCACCGATTCCGTTCGGCGCGCGCTGCAGGAGGGCCGCAGCGCCCGCAGCATTGTGGCGTCGTGGAAAGCCGGCGAAGACACGTTCCGCAAGAAGCGCGCACCCTATTTGCTTTATCGGTAATCGGGGGGCCGCGGTGCGGACGAGTCGGCACCGCGGCCCTGTCGGCCCGCCAAGTGCTGCCGCAGGTCAAATGCCGGATTTCGAGGCAAAGCAGTTCTCGACGAATGTCCGGATCACGTCGATCTCGTCCTCGCCGGCGATGGTGTGGGCTTTCACGAACTCATGCCATTCGAGATTCAGCCCGGCGAGGCGCAGCCGCCGCATTTGGCCCCGGACGGGCTCGATGGGCAGGAGGGGGTCCTGGGTCCCATGTGTCACCAGGAAGCGCTGCTGTTTGGCCAACGGCGACATGTCTCGCAGAAGCGAGTCGAGAGCGTGTGCGTAGCCGCTGATGCCCACCAACCCGGCCAGCTTTTGCGGGTAGCGCATGCCCACATCGAGCGTGAGCAGGCAACCCTGGGAAAAACCGAACAGGACGGTGTCGGCGACCGCAAAACCCCGTCCGCCCAGACTGTCGAGCAGATCGAACAGGAGCGTTCGGCTTCGAACGATTCCCGGCTCCGCCTCGCCGTAGATGTCGTACCACGAGTATCCGCCGAAATACTCGTCGGGCGCGTTGACCAGGAGGAAGTTGAGCCAGGGCAGATTCAGAACGGGTGGAAGCCAGCGATACCCTTCCATGCTGTCGCCCAATCCATGCAACACAATCATCAGCCGGCGCGATCGTTCCTCGCGGGCCGGCATCAAGTCCGTACTCAGCATCTGCGAATTCAACCGGGAACGTGCCGCCAAGGCCAGCCTCGAATCGGCCTGGCGGGGTGCGCGGCGTGAATTTCTTCCTTGGCCGCGGCTGAAATGTCGTTCAGTCTCCGGGCATGCGTAGGACATCAGTTTTCCTGCTGTTGCTGGCAGTGGCCGGGCTGTTCTGGGGACCGGCCTGGGCGGCGGATTACAAGCTTCTGGACGGGAGCACGATCAGCGGCGAAATCTCGGACGGCAACGATTACGGAGTCGCTTTCCGGCTCGGCATCGGCGGGTTCTCGAAGCGCATTTCGTACAGCAAGTTCACGCAGGAGGCCTTGAAGCTGCTGGCAGAGGACCCGAAACTCAAACCGATGGTCGAGCCGTTCATCGAGTTGCCTCCGGAGTTCACCAAGCCCAAGCCCAAGCCGACAATCCGCCTGCGGGACGTGCCAAGGGCCGACCGTCCGCCGGGACGCACCACGTTCTTCAGTTCGTTTACCACGCCGTTGGGGCTTGTCATTCTGGGTGTTCTCTACGTGGCCAATCTGCTGGCTGCCTATGAGATCGCCCGCTATCGCAACCGCCCGGTCGCCCTGGCCTGTGGATTGTCCGCGTTGCTGCCGGTGTTGGGACCGATGATCTTCCTGGTTTCGCCGTCCTTGGAGCCTGCGGAGGAGCCGGAGGCCGCCCCGCCCGAGGAGGCATTGGGCGGGCCGGCGATCCCCCAAGCCAGCAGCCCCGCGGGCGCCACCTCCCGCAAAGTGGGTGTGCCTGCTCCGCCCGCCGGCGGAGGCCTCCGGGTGGCAGCCGCTGCATCTGCAAAGACGGACGACAAGACCGAGGCCAAGGTCTACAAGCGGGGCGATTACACCTTCAATCGCCGCTTCTTCGAAACCCAGTTCTCCGGCTTCTTCCGCGTGGTGCCGCTTGACGCCGACAAGGACATGGTGATGGTGGTGACCACAGCCAAGGCCGAATACGTTGGCAAGCGCATCAGCCGCATCTCCGCGGGCGATTTCTTCCTCCAGTTGCTGATGCCGGCGGGCAAGGAGGTGGGCATTTCGTTCGCCGAAGTGGCCCAGATCGCCGTCAAACACAAAGACGAAATCCGCACCCGATGAGGCTCTGCCGCATTCCTCTGCTCGATACACCGCCGCGCGGCACGGATGGTCGCGGCCGCGGCTGGGTCCTTGGAGTCCTTGACCCCTTCAACCCACTCCAGAAACTTGACTTGTCCGCAACAGGTTTCACCGGACAAGGATTCTAGCGCCCATGGCTCAGCAGTTCGGCGATTTCACCGCCAGCGAATTGTACTGCCCCAAGTGTCGTCGGGCGATGCCGGTGCGGCAGAAGCTCCTGCTCATCCTCCCAAGCGGCGAACTCTACGAGTACCTCTGTTCCGGCTGCGCCACATCCCTGGGTGAAAGGACGGTCTCGGGCCCAAGCGTGCGTGCGGCCAGCCCGAGGCCTCCCGCCAGACGTCCGCGTTCGCCTCATGGGTCCGGCCCAACCCCGCGAGCGATACGCGGATTGCTGCGTTAGCGAGGCGCGCCTCGGGCCATTCCCCCCCCATGCATCCCATGCGCGTCGTGTTCTTCGGTACCGCCGAACTCGCCTGCGCCAGCCTGGAAGCCCTCGCGGCGGCGCCCGCGGTCAGCCTGCTGGGCGTCGTGACGCAGCCGGACCGTCCCCGTGGGCGTGATCTCAGGCTGCAACACGCGCCCGTCAAAGCAAGTGCGCTCAGATTGGGTCTGCCGGTCTTGCAGCCCGAGAAGTGCCGCCACTCCGACTTCATCCAGCAGATTCAATCGCTTCGACCCGATGTCGGCGTGGTCGTCGCTTACGGTCAAATCCTCCCTCCCGCCCTTCTGGGCATCCCCCTTCACGGGTGCGTGAACGTGCACGCTTCGTTGCTGCCAAAGTACCGCGGAGCCGCGCCCATCCAGTGGGCAATCCTCAACGACGAGTCGGAGACCGGAGTGACCATCATGCGGATCGACGCCGGGCTGGACACCGGGCCCATCCTTGCCACGGAGGCCATGCCGATTCGAGCCGACGACAATGCGCGGACTCTGCACGACCGTCTGGCCCGTTGCGGCGCGGACTTGCTGGTTCGCACTCTGCCCGAGCACGTTTCGGGGCGCCTCGAACCGCGCCCCCAGCCGGAGGAAGGCGCCACATACGCCCGCAAGATCACAAAGGAGGATGGGCGTCTGGACTGGAACCGCCCGGCGCGCGAACTCTGGAACCGCGTTCGCGGACTTACGCCGTGGCCGGGGACGCACACCCACCTGCGGAGCGATCCCAAGCCAATGCTGCTGAAGATTCATGAGGCATCGGTGAGGCCCGAGGTTCGAGGGGCGGCAGGCGAAATCCTCGCTGCCGATCGAGCGGGCATCGTGGTGGCGTGCGGCGAGGGCGCTCTCTGCCTGACGGCGGTGCAGCGCGAGGGTGGACGCCGGCTCACAGCGGCCGAGTTTCTCGCCGGGCATCCTCTGCGTCCCGGGCATCGGTTCGAAAGCCTCGGAGCCGCGACCAGTGAGCCGGCAGGCTAGTCGGGCCGGTAGCTCATCGCCAGCCTCCGGCGCAGGTCTTCCCGGTTGAAGGCGTCCCGATAGTCGGCTGGATTGAAATTGTCCGTGAGCACCATCCCGTGGGCGGGATCCGTCGCCGGTTTGGACCCAAAGGTCTGTTCCGCCTGCCAGCGCAGATCAGGCGGCAGGGATGAGAAGTCCGGTGTGCGGCGCACCTCGAGGTCGGTCTGTGGAGAGGCGACAAAGAACACGTTTCCGCTGCCTGCGGCGTGGATGCGTGTGCTAGGAAAGACGCTCTTGAGCGTCTGCTCGATCGAGGCGAGGAGAAAGTCGCGTCCCGAGTGAAAGTCGCCGAAGGTGTTCATCACCAGGACGCCGTCGGGCGCCAGACAACGCCGAACGGATTCGAACGATTCACGCGTCATGAGGTGAGAGGGAGGCGATTCTCCCAGGAACGCGTCGAGCACGACGACGTTGTAGCGGTTTGTGGTGGTTTGGAGGAAATAGCGGCCATCGCCGACATGGACCCGGACCGCCTCGGGCTTGAAGTCGAAGAACTGCTGGGCGAGCGGGATGACGGCGGGATTGATCTCGACAACCTCGACTTGGACGCCGTTTTGGGCCAGTTGCATCGGCACGATTCCGATGCCCATGCCGATGCACAGGATGTTGGTGGCGTGGGGCGCATAGGCGACGGACAACCCGTGCAGCATGTGCGTGAACAACGAGGCGCTCTGCCGGCGCACCGGGTCGTAGCCGTTCTGCGTCAGGAGATCATTCAGATAGTAGCGGCGGGTGCCCGATCGGTTCTCGACCACCTGCATCAGCCCAAAATTCGAGTTGCGGCGGTGCAACTCGGTCAACCCGGGCACCGACGCGAACGGCCGCTGGCTTGCCCCCAAATAGAGGAGCAGAACGCACCCCGCCACGCCGGCCCCCACCCCTCCCGCGTGACGCCTGTCCCACACCAGAAAATAGGCCGCTGCCAGCAAGACCAGCACGCCCGCCGTCGCGCAGAGGGTGGTCGAGTTCGGCAGAAACGGGATGAGAACGTAGCCGATCAGCATCGTCCCCGCCACGCTGCCGATGGTGCTGATCGAGGTCAGCCGACCGACGCTCTGGCCGACGGTTGTCAGCGAACGCGTCAGCGCCCGCACGAACACCGGCCCGACCATCGCAAGGAGTCCGAGCGGCAGGAAGAAAAGCACCGTGGCGGCCAGCAGAGAGCCCGTGGCAAGGCGCAGTTTCAGGCAGGCAAACGCGACCGGTTCGCACACCAATGCCGCGCCGCAGAGCCATGCGGCGGCCATGAGAAGCGACGCATAAATCCACCGCAGCGTCGGCCATCGATCCGCCAGCCATCCTCCCGTCGCGTAGCCCGACGCCAGCGCGACCATGGTGACGGCGATCTGGGCCGTCCAGACAAAATGGGATGTGCCCAGATACGGGGCGAGCATCTTCGCGCCGAGGATTTCGACGATCAGAATGGAGGCGCCGCAACACGCGGCCGTGAAATACAGATAGCGGCGCAGCCCGGCGGTCATCTCCGCCGCCGTCTTGCCTGAGTCGGATCGCGAACGCACGCCGGCTTTGTACCAATCCCCCTCGATCCCGTCCAGCAGTTGCGGATGGGCGCCCGCGCGGGTGTGTCGGCGTGTCCACGGTCTTTTCATTTGGAGCGGGTTTTGTCTTCGCGCATGCAGGCGTCACGCACCCAGTGGTTGCGGCTTTCGCGGTCCTCAGAAAGTCTTTTAAGTCGTGAGAGGGGGCGGCATGCTCCAGGGCCGAAGCGCGCGATGGCCGGAAGGCGGGAGGTGGCGCCACGGCTTTTGAAGAAAGGCGTTCATGGCGAAGGATTACGCCCGGCCGGCGCTGGACAAGACGCGCCTCGGGCAACTCATCGACCTGATTACGAACATCCGGGTCGGCGACGAGGCGAGCCGGGCGAAAGACGTGCTTGGGCGCGTCTACGAGTACTTCCTGTCGCAGTTCGATGTTGCGACGTACGTCAATGGAGCAGCGTACAGCGCGTTTGAGCCGAATGAGGAACGGAGAGGGCTGCCTATTATCAAGATCGCTGAACTTGAATCAGGGGTCACACAGCAGACCAGGTTCTCTGACGTGCAAATGCCGGAAAAGTACCGGATCGGCCGAGGAGACATCCTGTTCTCATGGTCAGGTAACCCTGATACGTCGATTGATACGTTCGTTTGGTCACACAGCGAAGCGTGGCTGAATCAACACATTTTCCGAGTCCTTCCGCATCGAGCGCACGAGCGGTTTTTCGTGCTCATGCTGTTGAGACACCTAAGGGTCTGTGCAAAAATTACTTCCGATTTTGGCGGGAGCGCCACCGGGCCAG
>DAOOQY010000018.1:0-16822 GCA_035389025.1 Verrucomicrobiota bacterium | reverse complement strand
CCTGTCGGCAGCGCGAGTGGCCGCCCAAAGGCCAGGCCGAGCCGAAACACGCCCGACGGAGTGCGGCCATCACCCTCACGTTTCTCGCCCCACGGGGCGAAGCCGTTCCGCCCGATCACAGCGGGCCAAGGCCCGGCGGTCCGATGCCAGCCATTGGCAGCGCGCTCCCAGGCGGTGAGCGTGGCGTGAAATCCACGTGTCGGGCGAACCACAATGGCCTGTCGCGCCCAAGCTGGCAGTCGATCGGGCGGCGGTTCAGCGGCGTGGCGGGGTGTGGCGCATGTGGAGAGGGAGAGAACGAGGCAGGCCTCTGCGGCACGCAGGAGCCGGGCTGCGCGGGTGTCCTTCATGCGTTGACCGGGGGAGCGGTTGCGGGGTGAGGCGGGGGAGTTGTCCCGCGCAACTGGCGCGCCACCATCATGGCGGTCACGTTGTCGCCGACCGCGTTGACCATGGTCGCGGGCGGGTCGACGACGGTTCCGATCATCATGATGAGGGGCAACGCCTCGGGCGGGAAACCGTAGAGCGTCACGATCAGGAGTTCACCCAGCATGCCGCCCGAGGGGATGCCGCTCATGACGGTGCCGCAGAGCACGGCGATGACGGCGGCGGTTGCCCACACTTCGAGGCCATCGAAGGGCATTCGGTAGACGCCGAACAGAAAGGCGATCTTCAAGATGGCGGACAGGCATGAGCCTTCCATGTGGAGGGTTGCGCCCAACGGGATGACCATCTCGCGGATGTCCTCGGGTGTGCCGATCCGTTTGGCCGCGGCGAGGTTGACCGGGATTGTGGCCACGCTGCTGCTGGTGAGGAAGGCGGTGATGGCCGTCGGTGGAATGGCGCGCCAGAACGCCCGCAGACCGCTCCGCCCGCCGGCCCAGAGGACATAGGCGGAAAACGCCAGGGCGAAGTAGAGGAGAACGCTCGGGTAATACACCTGCGCCACACGGAGGCAGGAGCCAATCAACTGGGGGCCGGCCACGCCGATCAGGTAGGCGAAATAGGCGCCCAAGCCGATCGGCGCATAGAGCATGACCAGGCCAATGACCCGTTCCATCACCGTGTTGCCGGATTCCAGAAAGCGCACGAAGGGGGTTCCCTTCTCTCCGGAGCGAGACGCGGCGAACCCGACCAGCGCGGCGAACACGATCAACGCCATCATGTTCTTCTTCGAAAGGAGGCCGGAGAAGTCGTCGACCGTGAACGCGCGCACGATGGCGTCGCCGGCCGTCATCGACTCCGCGGCGGCGGTCCCGGGGAGTGCCGGCGGCTCGCCGACCAAAGGCGGGAAGACCTGGACCACGGCGATCATCGAAGCCGAGGCGATCAGGCCGGTGAGCACGAAGAAGAACATGGTCCACCCGAGGATGCGGACGAGGCGCCGGGTGTCGCGCATGGCGGCGATGTTCGAGGCGATCGAGAAGAAGACCAGAGGCACGACGGCGGTGAAGAGCAGGTTGAGGAAGACATCCCCGAGCGGCTTGAGGACCGCGGCCCGCTGGTGCAGCAGCGCCCCCGCGACCGCGCCGACGAGAATGCCGCCCAGCAGGAGGCCCAGCGAGGCGTAGTTGCGGAGCGCTCGGGATCGGACCGTTGCCCTCAGGGTCGAATCGCCCATGCGGTCTCCTCTCAGACGGCGATGGGGGCCTTGATGGGAGGGTGGGGGGTGTAACCAGTCAGCTCGAAGTCCTCGTACCGGAAGCTGTGGATGTCTCTGACGGTGGGGTTGAGCTTCATGGCGGGGAGGGGGCGCGGCTGGCGGGTGATCTGCAGTCGGGCCTGACCGAGGTGGTTGCTGTAGAGATGGAGGTCGCCGAAGGTGTGGATGAATGTGCCGGGTTTGAGGCCGCAGACCTGGGCGATCATGAGGGTCAGGAGCGAATAGGAGGCGATGTTGAACGGGACGCCGAGGAAGAGGTCGGCGCTCCGCTGGTAGAGCTGGCAGCTCAGGGTGCCATCCTGGACAAAAAACTGGAAGAGCGCGTGGCAGGGGGGGAGTGCCATGCGGTCGAGTTCGCCGGGGTTCCAGGCGCTGACGACCAGGCGCCGGCTATCGGGGTTTTGGCGAATCTGGGCGATGACCTGGTTGATCTGGTGAATGGAACGTCCGTCCGGGGTCCGCCAATCGCACCACTGGGCGCCGTAGATGCGTCCGAGGCTTCCGTGGGGATCGGCCCACTCGTCCCAGATGGTCACGCCGCGTTCCTTGAGCCAGCGGACATTGGTGTCGCCGCGCAGAAACCAGAGCAGTTCGTAGATGATGGACTTGAGATGGACCTTCTTGGTGGTGAGCAGCGGAAAGCCCGCGGTGAGGTCGTAGCGGGTTTGAGCGCCGAAGAGGGCGAGGGTGCCGGTTCCGGTGCGGTCGGGTTTGGGCCTTCCGGTCTCGAGGACGAGCCGGAGCAAGTCGAGATAGGGCTGCATGCGGGGCGGGTGTGTGGGCGCGGCGGACGGTCCGGCATGGGCCGTCCGCCGGGTGGCGGATCGAGCGTTGGGCTAGCCGCCGACACAGACCAATTCCTCGTTGTCGGCGACATTGACGATCTTGAACTGTTCGGCGTGGAAGGTCGGGTCGGGTCGGAAGGACAGCTTGCCGAAGTATCGCTTTTCCATCTCGATCAGAAGCTCTTCATCCTCGGTGCGGAGGCGTTCGAGGACCGTGGGATGGACCATGATGCGAAGCTGGAAGTCCGACTCGTCGCGCTGTCGCTTCTTGAGGATTTCCGAGAGTTTGCGCTGGATTTCGACGCTCATAGTGAGCGCGCTCTTGACCTTGCCGCGTCCTTTGCAGTAGGGGCAGTCGTCGTAGACCGATTCGCGCACGCTCTCGGTGTGGCGCTGGCGGGTCATTTCCATGAGGCCGAGCTGGGAGATGGGAAGGACATGGGCCTTGGCCCGGTCGCGCTTGAGGCCCTCGCGCATGCGCTGGTAGACCTGCTGCCGGTCCTTGTGGGATTTCATGTCGATGAAATCCAGGACGATGAGCCCGCCGATGTTGCGCAGGCGGAGCTGGCGGCAGATTTCCTCGGCCGCCTCGAGATTCACCTTGAGGATGGTGGAATCGGCGTCCTTGCCGTTCTTGTGGCGTCCGGTGTTGACATCGATGGCGACCAGCGCCTCGGTCTCGTCGAGGACAATGTAGCCGCCGCTCTTGAGATGGACCTGGCGGGAAAACGCGGTCTCGATCTGGCGCGTGATGGCAAATCGATCGAACACCGGCTGCGAATCGGCGTAGAGCCGGACCTTGGATGCGGACCGGCGGGAGATGCGTCCGATCATTTCCCGAATCCGCTGATATTGGGTGTGATCGTCGACAATGATGCGATCGACGTCTTCAGTGAGGAAATCCCGCACCGTCCGCTCGATCAGGTCGGGTTCGCGGAAGACACAGGCGGGCGCGGGCACGGTGGCGATTCGGTCCTGCACGGCCCGCCACTCGGCGAGAAGGAAGGCGAGGTCGCGGACGAAGAACCGGGCTTTCTGGCCATCGCCAGCGGTGCGGATGATGACGCCCATGCCGTCGGGGATGGTGAGACTGCGGACGATGCGTTTGAGCCGCTGGCGCTCTTCGTGGTTCTCGATCTTGCGCGAGACGCCGCACTGGTCGGAGTTGGGGAGCAGGACCAGGAAACGCCCGGGCAGGGCCAGGTTGGTCGTCACGCGCGGGCCTTTGTTGCCGATGGGGCCCTTGGTCACCTGCACGACGATGTCGGTCGAGGGCGGGTAGAGGCGCGGGATGTCCTTCTGGGTGATGCGCGGCTTTTCACGGGAGCGGCGGTTGTCGCGTTCAACCAGCTCGACGCCGCTGTCGAAACCGGCGGGGACAATGTCCCAGTAATGGAGAAAGGCATTCTTCTCGAATCCGATGTCTACGAAGGTGGCCTTCAGACCGTCTTCGAGGTTGCGGACCTTGCCCTTGAACACGCTGCCCACAAGCCGCTCGTCTTCGGTCCGTTCGATCGTGAACTCCTCGAGGCGGCCCTGTTCGAGCAGGCCGACCCGGGTTTCGAGCGATTCGGCATTGATGATGACTTCCTTCTGCGAGTGGACGCGCGGGCGCATCAACCGCTGCACCCGGCGGATCACGCGGTCGGTGACCGCGCGGAGGGTGCCCATGAGGCCCGGGGCGGTTCCGGAGACCGGCACGGGTTTGTAGGCCGGCTCGGTTTCCTCCTCGACCTTCTCCGGCGTATCGAGATGCGGCTCCCGATAATCGCGTTTCCGGACCCCTTCGGCGGCCACCACCGCGGCGGGCGTGGCGGCATCCTCGGCCAGTCCGGCGGCGCGGTTCTCCGAGCGTTCGATCTCCCGCTCGTGGCGTTTGAGGTCGAAGACGCCCTCGGAGGCGGGCTTCTCGCCCAGCACCTCGGCGCGCGCCTCGATGGCGGCGCGTTCGGGCTTGAAGGACTGCGTGCGGTTGGGCCGGAACTTCTGTCCGGCGCGGCGGTGGCGTGAGAAACTGCGGTCACTCATAGCAGATCACAGGTTGCGTGAGGAACGGTACACACTTTGGAGGAGGCCAACGGCGATCATCGAGCAGAGCACTGAGGTTCCGCCGTAGCTGAGCAGCGGCAGTGGGATGCCCGTGACGGGCGTGAGCCGGATGTTCATTCCGATATTGATGAAGATGTGGCAGAAGAAGAGCGCGGTGATGCCCACAGCCAGCAGAGCGCCAAGCCGATCGCGGGCCTGGCTCGCAATGCGGAGTCCCCGCAGGAGCACCACGGCATACAGACCCAGAACCGCAGCGCCGCCCACAAAACCGCTCTCTTCCGCGACGATCGAGAAGATGAAGTCGTTGTGCGCCACCGCGCGCGGGAGGTACCCGAGGGTGTTTTGCGTGCCCCGGCGCCAGCCTTTCCCGACGAACCCGCCGGAGCCGACCGAGATGAGCGCCTGTTGAACGTTGTGCGAGGCGTCCCGATATTCCTTGAGGGCGCGTTGGCGTTCCGCCTCTGAAGCTTGGGGCGGAACGAAGTTGACTCCGAAATAGACCATGAGGCGGCGGCGCTGGTAAGGCTCGAGCTTGATCTGCCACTCGGATGGCGCGATGAGAATGTCGGCGAGCAGGAGGACAACAATGAGACCTGCGCCTCCGATGAGGCGCCAGAGAAAGCGGCCCGGGACTCCCGCGACGAACATCATCGCCAGTCCCATCGGAACAAACACCAGCGCGGAGCCCAGATCAGGCTCCTTGAGGATGAGCGCGCAGGGCAGGAGGCTCATCCCCAGGGCCTTCACGAAGGTCATGGGCTGCCGCAGTTCCGCGGCGGGTCGGCTCAGGTAATGCGCCATCATCAGAAGGAAGGTCAACTTGGCGACCTCGGACGGCTGGAACTGGAAAGGCCCCAGATCGATCCATCGCCGGGCTCCCCATCCGTGTTGGGTCCCGATCCCGGGGATGAGGACCGCGACCAGGAGGAGGATGGAGACCCAGTAACAGACCAGCGACCAGCGCGCGATCGAGCTGTGACCCAGACAGCACACGGCGACGCCCAAGCCCGTCCCCGCCGCATACCAGATCAACTGTTTGTAATGCTCCTGTCTGTGCCAGGGCAGAGTCTCGGCGCCTTCCCGCGCCAGGGTGGTGCTCGCGATGAACAACGTCCCGATCGTCATCAGGCCCAGCACGGCCAGGATCATCGGCCAATCGACCTCGGCTGTCTGCGGCTTGAGGGGCAGCGTGCGCATCTTAATCGCGGGAAGCCAACCGCGGCGCCGCGTCCGGAGCCGGCTCGAACCGCTGCTTGAGGGCCTGAAAGACCTGGCAGGCGACCGGCGCGCACGTGCGGCCGCCCGAATCCCCGCTTTCGACCATGACGACCACTGCGTAGCGGGCGTTGTCATAGGGACCAAACGCGACGAACCATGTGATATGGTCGATCACGGTCGCCCCCTTCTTCACCTGGGCCGTGCCTGTCTTGCCCGCGACGCGGAAGCCGGGGATTCGCGGGGTGACTTGGCCTGTCACCGAGTCTTTCTGCTGGAAAGCCGCGAAGCCTGTGCCGCCCGGCTCCTCGGTATCGGCCAGCATCGCCTCGCGCACGGTGGCCAGTGAGCGCGCGTTGACCTTGAGTTCGCCAAGCAGGCGGGGTGGGAAAGACTTGGCCACGACGCCTTCCGGTCCAGGCTCGGCCCGTTCGAGGCGGTGAACCAGTCGGGGGCGGAGCAGCTTGCCGCCGTTGGCAACGGCCGCGGTCATGACCGCCATCTGGAGCGGGGTGACGGTGATCTCCTGGCCGATGCACACATTGGCCACGTTGCCTTCAGTCCAAAGCCCAAGGACATCCTGCGGAGACGGGAAGTAGCCGCTGACTTCCTGGCGCGTCCCCAGACCGAAGTGTCTGCCGAGCAGGAATTGCTGGCCCATGGCGAGCAGCCGGTCGCGTCCGGCCTGCAAACCGACCTGGACGAAGTAGGAATTGCTCGATTGCTTGAATGCCCGCTTGAAGTCGTAGTCTCCCGGGGGGGCCGTGTCGTCAATCTTCCGGCGTCCAAGGAAGACCGCTCCGCGTCCGGGGCGCCGGGGATCGGGTTGAACCTGGAATTGGGCATGCGGATCGAGGCCGTGTTCGAGCGCGGCGAGTGCGGTGATGATTTTGAAGATTGAGCCGGGGTTGTAAGCGCCCTGTGTGGCACGGTTGAACATGGGGCGCAGACGCGGATCGTTGAGGACGGCCCAGCGGTCGTGCGAGAGGGGGCTGACGAACTCGTTGGGATCGTAGGCCGGGCTCGAGACCATGGCCAACACGTCGCCGTTCGTCGCATCCATGACAACCACAGCGCCACGGGTGCCTGGGCCGAGCGAGCGGAGCGCCTCGAAGGCGGCCTGCTGCATCGGGAGATCGAGCGCGAGCACCGCATTGTGCCCCGGCGAGGCCGTGAGCCAGATCATCTCGCCCTCGCGGTAACAGAGACTGTTGACCACGACCGATTTGGTGCCGGGCTTTCCCCGCAGCGCGTCGTTGAAGAGGTATTCCAGGCCCACGGCACCCTCGTAGCTGGGAAGGCTGTAACTGAATCCGCCCTCCTCATCGTCCCGCGCCATGTCGTCCCGGGTCAGGTATCCGAGGAGGTTCCCCGCCATCGAGCCGCAGGGATAGTGGCGCAGCGGCTGCACCTCGATATCGAGCCCCGGGAGGTTCGGCGCGTTCTCCATGAACCGCGCAATTTGGGCGGGACTGAGGTTTTCCCGAACGGCCAAGGGGCGATAGGGCCACTGGTGGTGATGCAGCCGAAGTCGCGGTCGGTGATTGTGCTCGTTTCGCCGAGGAAGCGCGAGATGCCGTCGATTGTATTGCTGGCGACCAGCCAGCGGACAGCCACGGCGAGCTGCGCGCGCTCGGCTCGCGTCAGTCTGCGTCCGGCGCGGGCTTTGGTGAACGCCTCCTGGAACTGAGGGCGGAGTTCTTCGAGGTAGAGGTTGAGATTGTAGCTCGGGCGGTTCTCGGCAAGCACCCGCCCGTCCCGGTCGAGCAGCTTGCCGCGGGTGGCCGGGATGCGGACGGTCCGGTAGGTCTGAGTCTCGAGACTGGCGCGATAGCGTTTGGCCGAGACGATCTGGATGTGCCACAAGCCGGCCAGGAGCAGGAGCAAACCGAGCGTGATGCCGATCGCCAGCGTCTGGAGGCGCTGGCCGCCCTTGCGGAATTGGTCGAAAAACAGCACGGCTAGTAACGTCCGCGTTTGATCTCGCGGTTGGCGGGAAAGGGGGTTGCCCTCGACGGTTGATAGGCGAACGCGCGCCCCAACGTTTCCATGACGCTGAAGCAGAGCGGCGTCAGGGCGGCCCCTCCGATCGTGACGATCAGGAGTTGCCAGAGCGTTCCCCACCCGAGCAGCGGGTTCTCTCCCAAGGTCAGGAGCACCACCAGCGTGAGAACCGGGACGGCCGCCGCGGCCATCCCGCCCAGGACGAATTGCGCGTAAGGCAGGTCCCGCAGAATCAGTTCGCGCCGCCAATGGAGCGCCAGCCCCACCCAGAACAGGGGCAGGACGCTCACGCCCATCGGATTGCCCGAGAGCGCGTCGGCGCAAAGTCCGCCCACGGTGGCGAGCAGGACAAGGGTGCCAACCCCGCCGGTGAGGGACGCGTAAACCACCAGCGGAGGCAGAACATCAAATTGCGTGCGCAGCCAGATTCGGGGAAAATCAACCACGGCCTCGGCGAACACGCCGAGCAGGGCGAGCACCAGCAGGATGAGTGTCTGGGGGCCGTTCATGGGAACAGGACCAAGACCTCGTTGAGCCGGCTCGTGTCGGTCGACAGTTTAACCCGCGCTTCGGTGTAGAGGCCGTATCCGACGCTGCGGTGATCGACGATTGTTCCCACGGGCAAACCGGCTGGAAAGACGCCGCCGAGCCCGCTGGTGAAGACGCGCTGGCCAGGCTTGAGCGCGGTGTGACGCGGCAGATGGGTGAGGTCCACCAGGCGATGGTCGAGAACACCCACCGAGGAACTCGAAAGTACGCCGTGCTCGGACGTCTCACGCACAACCACCGCCACCCGGCATTTCGGGTCGCCGACAAACACGACCTCGGCGGTGGTGAGTCCGACCTCGGCGATCTTGCCGACCAGGCCATCGGCGCTCACCACGGGGAGGTCCGGCCTGAGGTCGTCGCGCGTGCCTCGGTCGATCCGGGCGGTGCGCCACCAGTTTGCGGTGTCCCGTGCGATGATGCGGGCGGGCTTGGTTGTCCAGGGAAGCTGCGGCTTCCAGCCAAGCAGTTGTCGCAGCCGGTCGTTCTCCTGAAGGGCCTCGTCTCCCTGGGCCATCAGCACCCGCAGTTCGCGATTCTCGCGACGGGTCCGATCGAGTTCGGCGATGAGCGCGCTGGGGGGCGGGAGGTGCTTGCCGGCCTGCTGCCCGAGGTCGCGCGTCAAGGTGGCAAGACCGAACAGAGGCAGAAAGAGGCTGCCTACTGCAAGTTTCGCCTTCGTGGCGACGGCCTGTGGCAGGTTCAGGATCACCAGCACCAGCGCCAAGACCACCACAAAGGCCAAAGGATACGGCCTTCTAAACATTCGTTACCCCGTAACTGCTGTGCGGGGCGAACGCCCGGTCTTCGTGCAGACCGCCTTAGGTGGAGGAAGAAGCAACGCGCTTCAGGAATTGGAGCTCTTGCAGGACCCGTCCGGTCCCCTCGGCAACTGCCGTGAGCGGATCGTCCGCAATGTGGACCGGGAGATAGGTCTCCTCGGCCACCAGACGATCCACTCCCCGCAGGAGCGCCCCGCCACCTGCCATGACGACGCCTCGATCGACGAGGTCCGCCGCCAACTCGGGCGGGCACCGTTCCAAGGTGATACGAATGGCCTCCAAAATGCTGGAAAGAGGTTCCTTCAGGGCTTCCCGGATTTCCTCGGAGCGCACCGTGATTGTCTTGGGCAGACCTGTGCTCAGGTCGCGTCCCTTCACGTCCATGGTCAATTCCTGCTCCAGAGGATAAGCCGATCCGACTCGAATCTTGATTTCTTCCGCCGTACGTTCGCCAATCATTAAGTTGTGGGCACGCTTCATGTGCGCGACGATCGTCTCGTCGAACTCGTCGCCTCCCACGCGCAGACTGCGGCTGAACACGATGCCGGCCAGTGAGATGATGGCCATTTCGCATGTGCCGCCGCCGATGTCGACAATCATATTGCCCGCGGGTTCATGCACGGGCAGGCCAACGCCGATCGCCGACGCCATCGGCTGCTCGATCAAATAGACTTCCCGCGCCCCGGCGTGGGTCACCGAATCCTTGACCGCCCGTTTCTCGACCTCTGTGATGCCCGATGGGACGGCCACCACAACACGCGGCGCGATCAGTTTCCGATGGTGCACCCGCTGAATGAAGTGCCGAAGCATCGCCCCGGTGACATCGAAATCCGCGATCACTCCATCCTTCATCGGCCGAATGGCGATAATGTTGCCCGGGGTCCTGCCAAGCATCCGCTTGGCCTCCTCGCCTACGGCCAGCACGTTGTTGGTGCCAGCCTGAATCGCCACCACCGACGGCTCGCGAAGCACAATCCCCCGATCCCGGACGTACACGAGCGAATTCGCCGTCCCGAGATCGATGCCAATATCGTTGGAGAACAGGCCTTTAAGTTGCGCGAACATGAAAGCTGCCTAACACGCCGCGGACATTAGTGGCCACATGCCTCGCCGGTCAAGATTATTAACGTTCACCCGCTTCGATCGAGACCGTGTCCGAACAGTTCCCCGCCCGGCCCTCATCCAACAACCCTCGCTCGCAGGGGTTCAGACCGTTCGCCTGGCCCGCTCCAGGGCGGATGTCAGACCCTCGATCGTATGCCTCTTGGCCTCGATGCTGGGATGCAGCGACAGCGCCTCGAGGGCTTTGCTGGTCTCGGGACCGATCGTCGCCAGGCGCAGCTTCGGAAACCGGCGCATCAGCGCCGGCAGATCGAAACGCGCATTGAAGCTCTCGACTGTCGAGCCGCTGGTGAACGTGATCCAATCCGCCCCGGTCTCCGCCAGGAGCGCCCCATGCCCCGCCGCATCCTCGGTCTCCCACGCCGTGCCGTAGCAGGCCACGTCATCCACGATCGCTCCCATGTCTTCGAGCAGCCTGGGCAGATCGGCGTTGGCGGCCTCTGCGCGCAACAGGAGCACGCGTATATTCTCGAGACTCTGCTCCTTGCACAGTGCCCTGGCGATCTTCGACGCGATGTACTCCTTGGGCATCAGATCGACCTTGAGATGCAGTTCCTTCAGCTTGCCAGCCGTGGCGGGGCCGACCGCCGCCAAACGCACCGCCCCGAGATCGCGCAGATCGTCAAACGCCATGAAGAAATGATCGAAGAAAGCCGTGACTCCGTTGGCGCTGGTGAAAATCAGCCACTCATAGCACCCCAGCCCGGCGATCGCCTCGATCAATGGCTCCCGTTCCGTTGGCGGCACAATCCGAATGCACGGCACTTCGAGCACTTGCGCGCCCCGTTCCTGAAGAAGTTGGACGAATTCGCACGCCTGCTTGCGCGCGCGTGTCACCACCACACGCTGGCCGAGAAGCGGCATGTCTTCCCGCCTGTTCGACGCCTTCGGCGTCGGCTCCTCGGACGCCGAAGCGCCCGATCGGTCGGGCGCCGATGCGATCGAAGCAACCCCAGGCACAACCTGGAATGGAACCTCCGCCGCCCCCAGCCCCTGCGCCTCCGCGCCGCCCTGGCCCGAAACACGCGGGTCGCCTCCCTGAAGCCGGACCACGCACTGGCCGGCGCTGGCCCGCGCCGCCAGCAGGGCGCCCAGCGCGGCCTGGTCCGGGAATCGCTCCTCGGTGCGCTCGATGCGCTCGGCGGCGGGCGGCGCCAGCCTGAGCAAATCGGGGCGCACCAGCCCGTCATAGACCACAACATCCGCACGACGCAGCAACGCTGCCCCCCGCAGGGTCAAAAGTTGCGGATCGCCGGGGCCCGCGCCCACAAAGTATACCATGCCCTTTGCCTTCATCGGCGGCGACCATAATCCCCATGGCCCGCAATATCCAGACCTCGCCGCGTGGAGACAGCGATTCGCAGTTTGACCCTCACGCCGCGACCGCAGGCCGGGCGGGCAGTCTCCCGCCCGCTGCCAAGTCTATACCTCGGTCCGGCGCCTGCGCTGCCTGCGCTCAAAGTCAGATCTGCCGGCGGTTTCCTCATTGCCTGCCCGCCCGGGCCTGACTAATGTCCGCCGTTGTGGAAGTGCAACCAAACACCGACAATCCCGCCACCCGCAGTCCAGCGGGAGTTCAACCGCCGAGGAGTGACGGACGCCGCGACGACGAACTGCGTCCGATCAGTTTCCAGAACGGCATCGCGCCCCATGCCACGGGATCGACTCTGGTTTCCTGGGGCAACACGCGGGTCATTTGCGGCGTCACGATCGATGAGACGATCCCGCGCTGGATGAAGGAGCAGGGCGTGCCCGGCGGCTGGATCACCGCCGAGTACTCGATGCTCCCCTACTCGACGCTCGACCGCAAACCGCGCGATATCAGCAAGGGCCGACTCGACGGACGCTCGCAGGAGATTCAGAGACTGATCGGGCGCGCCATGCGGGCGGCGGTCGAACTGGGCCGGCTGGGAGCGCGAACTGTCTGGATCGACTGTGACGTGTTGCAGGCCGACGGCGGCACGCGCACGGCTGCCATCACGGGCAGTTACGTGGCCTTGCACCTGGCCATTCAGAAACTCCTGGCCGATGGCAAGCTGACCGCGAACCCACTGGCCGATTCGGTCGCCGCCGTGAGCCTCGGCATCGTCGACCAACGCGTCCTGCTCGATCTCAACTACGAGGAAGACTCGAAGGCGGATGTGGACATGAACCTGGTCATGACCGGGCGGGGCGAGTTCATTGAAGTTCAGGGGACCGGCGAGCGCAATACCTTCAGCCAGCCGCAACTCGAGGCCTTGTTGGCCCTCGGACGCGCGGGTGTCAACCGCATCATCGACGCTCAGAATGCGGCCCTCGGGGCCCCGCCTACAAGCCTGTAGACCGCATTTCGATGACAGCCGATTTAATCGAGATTTCCATTGTCACCTCCAACGAGGCCGAGGAAGCCGTGGCGGCGCTCCTCGAGCGGGTGTCCGGCCTGACGCCCGTGCTCTACACTGCCCAGGACAGGCCGGCGACAAAGGTCACCGTCTACCTTGATCGGAAACACCGGTGGACCGACGCCAGGAAGAACGCCGTGCTGCGCGGTCTGGCGCTTCTGCGCGCCGAGGGCCTCGACGTCGGCCCCGGCCGGCTCCGGCTGCGCCGGCTTCGAGCCGAGAGTTGGGTGAACGCCTGGAAACGCCATTTTCGTCCGATCGAGATCGGCCAGGCCCTCCTGCTCAAGCCGTCCTGGAGCCGGCGAACCCCCAAGGCCGCCCAGGCCGTTGTCACCCTCGATCCCGGACTGAGCTTCGGAACAGGCCAGCACCCCACAACCCGGTTCTGCCTGGAACAGATCGTGGCCTGCCGCAACCTGGCGCATCCGCCATCGCTCCTGGACGCCGGGACGGGGTCCGGCATCCTGGCCATCGCCGCCGCCAAGCTCGGCTACAGACCGATCCTCGCCTTCGACTTCGATCCGGCCTCGATCAAGGCGGCCCGGGCCAATGCCCGCGCGAACAACGTGGCCGCACGAGCGCGGTTTCTGCGGGGTGATCTCCGGT
This sequence comes from Verrucomicrobiota bacterium, assembly GCA_035389025.1. Lineage (GTDB taxonomy): Bacteria > Verrucomicrobiota > Verrucomicrobiia > Limisphaerales > J093 > MWFF01. The sequence continues at coordinate 3,669 of DAOOQY010000018.1, read as the reverse complement.
GTCCCCCGATCGAGCCGGGCGCCCGGTTTGATGTCGTTTGCGCGAATCTGACAACCGATCTGCTGATGGTTGAGGCCAAGCGGATTGCGCGGTGGATGCGTCCCGAGGGGCGGCTGGTTTTGGCGGGCATTCTGGCCGTCGAGTTTCGCGATGTTTTCAAGGCGTATGAGCGCCTGGGCCTCAAGTTGGTAACGACGCGCGTGGAACGCGAGTGGCAGTGCGGCGCGTTCGCTCGAACCCGGCAGAGGAAGCCTCTGTAAAGCCGCTTGAACGAAATCGGCAGGCACGTGTCGATACCACTGTGCACGTGGAGCCTGAGTGGCCATGCAGCAGGCAAAACAAGGCGAAACCACAGGATGGTGGGAACGCCGGGGGAACTCCTCCCCTCCCTCAGGTTCAATCCAGTCCAGCACTATGCCAAAGTCAAACGACATCATCGCCAATGCGGTCAGCAACCCCAAACATCCATTCCCTCACGTCGATGACCGCCCGGGTAAACAGAAAAAACACCGGTACGAACGACGTAAGGTCAAGGAATACATCAAACTCGGCGATTGGTCCGAACAAACAGCCTGACTGACCTCATTCATCCAATAGCTGGTTCCAATTTGAAAAGGCCACGCCGCCAGGCGTGGCCTTCTTCTTGCGCCTGGCCCTTGAATCTCCCAGCGTAGCAAAGCCCCGGGCAAAACCTAATCAGCAAGTGCCGCGAATTCCCAGAGCCCGCAAAGGGGTCAGTTCTGAATGGCGCTTAGATTAGGCCTAAGACTCTCTTGGACAGCCGCTTGCGACGGCGAGTGTCGGGGAGTGTTTCAAAGAGGATCCGCCGGGAGACGCATTCCATCTCGGCGACGATCTTCCGGAGGGTCCGCGCGTTGGCCACCGCTTGCTTCAGCGCTTGGTATTGGTCCCGACTCAAAGCGACGGTGATTGTCTTTTGACCGACTTTGCGCGTCCACTGATAACCGCTACGGGGTGGAGAGAGGGTGGTTCGATCCAGGACCGAGCCCTGGCTGATGTACCCCAGGCGGGCGAGGCTTCGCCGCAGTTCCCGATAGCGGGCAGACAGGGGAAGGGAGGCACGGGATGTTTTCATGAGCGCCAGTTTAAGCTGAACGTCAAGTGTTGACAAGTATATATACTTGTCTATGCACACGCCCTTCTTTCCTCAGCTCCGGGCCCGCTTCGCCCCCTGTCGCCGCCGCCTCCAGCCGGTGCGCCCAACATGTCAGAGAAACCAATGTTCACGGTGTTGAAAAGCATGTTGATCCGTTTCTGCGTGCGGCACGTTGCGGCAACATCTCGGCGTACTGTGTGTCGGCAAACGTCCGCAATGGTCCCGGCGAGCCCATTCCCTGGAATGCCTCGGTGATCCTCCCCGCTCCGTGTTCCCGGTGACTGTCTGCGGTGACGTTGCGCTCGTGCTTGACATTGTTCGCTATATGGCGAATAGTGCTCGCAATGCGCGAGTTCATGAACCTCACCAAGGCGCTGGCGGACGCGAACCGTGTCCGCATGCTGCTGGCGCTGCGGGAGCAAGAGTTGTGCGCCTGCCAGATCACGGAGTTGTTCGGGCTGGCCCCTTCCACCATGTCCAAGCACTTGTCGATTCTTTGCCAGGCGGGGCTGGTGGGTTCGCGCAAGAACGGCCGCTGGGTTTACTACTCGCTGTCGGGCAAAAAGGCATCGGTGCCCGTTCGCCGGGCGCTGGAGTGGGTTTGCGACTCCCTGGCGGAAGATGAGCGGATCGCGGAAGACAAGAAGCGACTCAAGCAGATACTGAAACTCGATCCTAGCGCGATCTGCCGGCGCCAATGTCAAAAATGAAGATTCTCTTTCTCTGCACCGGAAACTCTTGTCGGAGCCAGATGGCCGAGGGTTGGGCGCGCCACCTGAAGGATGGCGTCATCGAGTCGCATTCGGCAGGCATCGAAAAGCACGGGATGAATCCGCACGCGGTCAAGGTGATGGCGGAAGCGGGCGTGGACCTGTCGAGACACTACCGGAGGGTTTGACGCGTCTGGGGTGAGGGGCAAGTGAGGAACACGATGGTGGCGAACCCGTGGGGCGGCGTCAGCGACTGACCGAACAGAACCACGACTGTTATGAACCCGAGCACGAGACTGAAAGATTTGCTGACGGCCAACGAGACGCTGGTCATGCCTGATGCCTACGGATCAACGGCAGAACCGACGCGCTGAAGACGTTTTCGTCGAGAGCAGATGGGATCAAAGAGGCCATCCGGCGGGGCAATCTGTATCTGGAGGCGGGCGCGGACCTGGTGTTTGTGACGGCGGTGAGCACGCTGGAGGAAGTGCGCGAGTTGGTGAAAGCAATCCACGGTCCACTGAGCATTGCCGCCGGACTCGCGTACAATCTCAACGCTTTTTCGATCAATGATTTGCGGGCGTTGGTCGTCGCGCGGGTGAGCCTGCCCTCAATCGCGATCAGTGCCACCATCAAAGCGCTGTTGGAGTCGACGGACGCGCTGAAATCAGGCGTCTTCACCAGTATTGTCGCGAAGGGGTGTTTGTGCAGCCCCCAGGATATTGGACGCTTGATTGGGGCCTGACGAGGGAGCGTCGCTTGGACTTCAGATGACGGTAACGAACCGTGAGATAACGAAAGAGAGAGTGCTATGAGTGATTCGAGGTCCCCTATCGACTCGGAATCGGTGCGGCAGAAGGTCCGGGAAGGCTACGGGAAGATTGCCGTGAGCGGTGGTTCGTGCTGCGGTACGGCGCCGACCTGCTGCGGTTCGACGCCGGTGGCTTCCGAGGATCTGGCCAAGCATATCGGGTACAGCGCTGACGAACTGGCTGCGTTGCCCGAGGGCGCGAACATGGGCCTTTCGTGCGGGAATCCTAACGCCCTGGCGGCGCTCAAACCCGGCGAAGTCGTTCTGGACCTGGGAGCCGGCGGCGGTTTCGACGTGTTTATCGCCGGCCGGAAGGTGGGGCCGACCGGACGGGCCATCGGCGTGGACATGACGCCTGAGATGCTCAGCAAGGCGCGGAAGAACATCGGGACGTATCGTGAACGGACGGGGTTGGAGAACGTCGAGTTTCGGCTGGGCGAAATCGAGCATCTGCCGGTAGCCGATGCGAGCGTGGACGTCGTCATTTCCAATTGCGTCATCAACCTCTCGCCCGACAAGCCGCAAGTGTGGCGAGAGATCGCGCGGGTGCTGAAACCGGGCGGGCGGGTGGCGGTGTCGGACCTGGCGCTGCTCAAGCCGCTGCCAGCGGCCGTGGCCGAGAGTGTGGAAGCGCTGATCGGCTGTGTGGCTGGAGCGGTGCTGGTTTCGGAAACGGAACGGATGGCCAAGGAGGCCGGATTGGTGGACATCGTGGCCACGGCGAAGTCGGCCTACATCGACGGGATGGTGGACTGGCAGGACCCGCTGTATCAGAAGATCGCAGCCCACTTGCCGGCACGGACCAAACCGAGCGATTACATTACCAGCTTGGAAATCACGGGCCGGAAAGGCCGTGGGAGCTTACCTGGGAGTAATTCGTCGCGAAGCTGCTGCTTCGGCGGCTAGCCCGGATATTTCATAAGGCTTCGCGGGGTCTCATATCCGGGCTCTGGCGAAACCGCGCCCGCACATGGATAAATGAAGTTCGGAGCGTTTCGAAATCTCGCGGGTCCAGCGACACTCTGTTGCCC
>DAOOQY010000017.1:0-16996 GCA_035389025.1 Verrucomicrobiota bacterium | reverse complement strand
GATTGCCGGCACGGGCCGCCTCGATGCGCTGCTTGCCGCCCGGCTGCCGTGGGAGCAGCACGGGGCACTGCTGACCGCGGCGATGCTCCTGCTGCTGCTCGGCGCGTTCGGGAAATCGGCGCAACTGCCTTTCCACTTCTGGCTGCCCAACGCCATGACGGCGCCGACGCCGGTCAGCGCCTATCTCCACTCCGCCACGATGGTGAAGTTGGGCGTGTTTCTGGTGGCGCGCGTCTATCCGCTGTTCGTCGAGGCCGAGTGTTGGGCGCCGTTGCTCGGGACGATCGCGTTCACCACCATGGCTCTGGGCGCGGTGCTGGCGTTGTTGTCGCACGACCTGAAGGCCATCCTTGCCTACTCGACCGTGAGCCAGCTCGGCTACCTGATCGGCTACTACGGTCTCGGTCCGGCCAACGGCGTCGAGTGCGACTACCTCCACATCCTCAATCATGTCTTCTACAAAGGCGGCCTCTTCATGATCGTCGGAATCGTCGCGCACGCGGCGGGCATCCGCGACATCCGCCAACTGGGCGGGCTGTTCGGGCGGATGCCGCTGCTGGGCGTCACGACCCTCGTGGCGGCGGCGACGATGGCGGGGATTCCGGGCACGACGGGGTTTCTGAGCAAGGAGATGATGATCGAGGAGGTTTTCGGCGCGATGCGGGATCACGACCATCTCGGCCTCTACGCCGCGGCCTGCGTGGCGTTGACCTCGGTGGTGAAAGTCGCGTTCTCCGCCCGGCTTTTCGCGAACATCTTCCTCGGCCCCATGCCGTCCCGCATCCAGCGGCATTTCCACACCCCCTCGCTCGGGATGCAACTGCCGCCCGCAATCCTGGCCGTGTGCGCCCTGGGGCTGGGCCTTTTCCCGGGTCTGCTCGACGCCCCGCTCCGGGCGCTGGCGGTCGAGGGGTTGAACCGCCCGCGACACCTGGCGTTGTGGCATGGGTTCACCCTCGAGCTGGCGGCGAGCAGCCTGGTGGTCGCGCTCGGTTTGGGCCTCTACTGGTTTGGGGAACGGACGCGATGGCGCTGGCACAACATCCCGCGCACGCTGCGTTTCGACCTCGCCTTCGAGGCGGGTCTCGATGCTTTTTCGAGGTTCACCGTGCGAGTCACCCGCGTCCTGCGCTCGGACCGGCCGGTCGATTATCTCCCGATCCTGATCACCTTTGCCGTGGGTCTGGTGGGCGGCACGGTGCTCTGGAATCTGCCGCGCCTCGCCGGCCTGCTCGGGCCGGACTGGACGGCGGTCCATCCTCTGCGGACGATGGTTGCGGCGTTGATCGCGCTGGCGCTTGTCGGGGTGCTGGTGTTGCGGAGTTGGACAGCGCAACTCCTCTCGCTGGGTGTGGCGGGGTTTCTCACGTGTTTCTATTTCGTTCTCTACCGCGCGCCGGACCTTGCCTTGACGCAGATTCTGGTCGAGACGGTGACGCTGCTGCTGGTGCTCCTGCTCCTGGCCCGATTCCCCCGCTCCGCCCAGGCCGGCGAAGAGGCGCGCAGACCGTCGCCGACGCGGCGTCTTTTCCACGCGCTCCTGGCGCTGGGCGTGGGGGGGACGATGACGGCGCTGGTGCTGATGGTCACGGCGGATTCACATCCCGAGCCGATCGGCCGCGGCCTTCTCGAACAGACGATTCCGCTGGCCAAGGGCAGCAACGCGGTCAACACGATCCTGGTTGACTTCCGGGGATTCGACACCCTGGGAGAAATCAGCGTGCTTGTCATTGCGTCGCTGGGGTGTCTGGGCCTGCTCATGCGCCACAAGCGCACGCCGGAGGAATACAGGCAGGGACCGCTCGGCCCGCCGGGGGCCGGCTTTGCCGATGAACCGGGGGAATAGGATGTCCGGACCGCGCTCTTACATCTTCCAGGCGGTGGTGCGCCTCCTGTTCTTCCTGGTGAATGTCTTCGCGCTCTACCTGCTGCTGCGCGGCCACAACCTGCCCGGCGGCGGGTTCATCGCAGGCCTCGCCTCGGCCATTGCGCTCGTTCTGCTGAGCCTGGCCATCGGGCTCGAGGAACTGCACCGGGTCATGCGGCTCGATCCGATGCGCATGGCCACGGCCGGATTGGCGATGGCGGCGGTGACGGGCGCCGCGCCGCTGCTGTTCGGGCGTCCGTTCCTCGAGCACTTCGACGCCCATCTCGGGGGCCTGCCCCTGGTGGGCGAACTGCACGTCGGCACCGCCCTGGCATTCGACATCGGCGTGTTTCTGGTGGTGGTGGGCATCACCTGCAAGATCATGTTCGTGTTGGGCAGGTCCACCCAGCGCCTGCGCGCGCTTGTCGCCGAGGAGGAAAGGCGCTACAGCGCGCCTGTCGAACAGCCGATCGAGGAGGAACCGCCCGTCGGCGCCGCAACGAACCCCTCAACCCCATCACCCCATGTCTCTTGAAACCGCCGTGCTCGTCGGAGTCATGTTCAGCGTCGCCACCTATCTGGTGCTGCAACGAAGCTTCGTCCGAATCCTGTTCGGATTCCTCATCCTGACCAATGCGGCGAATCTGGTCTTGCTTGCGATGTCCGGGCGGCCGGACGGCAAGCGCGGCCCGGTCGTGCTCGATCCATCCGTCCCGATGGTGGACCCGCTGCCGCAGGCGCTCATTCTGACAGCCATCGTCATCGGCTTCGGCGTGGCGGCCTACCTGGTATTCCTGCTCTACCGTCTGTTCCTGGACCAGAAGACGACGAACGCGGCCGATTTGTACGAGGAACCGGAGTCGAATTCCTGAGGGCTCGATGAACTGGCCTGTCGCCCCCATTCTGCTGCCGCTCTTCACGGCGCTCGCCGCCCTCTTCTGGGGGCGGTCCGGGGTCGGGCGCCGCTGGCTGGTGGCGGGATCGGCGGCGGCCCAGCTTGCCGTGTCGCTCGGACTGGTCAGCGCGACTCTCGACGGGCGCATCTTCGTCCTTGGGCTCGGCGCCTGGCCGGCCCGGTTCGGCATTGTGCTGGTGGTGGACTTGCTCTCCGCGCTGATGTTGACGCTCTCGACGCTGGTGGCGCTGGCGTCGGTGCTCTACGCATACGCCGAGTCCCCGGCGCGCGTCGAGCATCCGTTGCGCGCGCCGCTGACGCAATTCCTGGTGATGGGCATCAACCTCACCTTCTGCACGGGCGACCTGTTCAATCTCTTCGTGGCGTTCGAGATCATGCTCATTGCGTCCTACGCCCTGCTCACGCTCGAAGCGGACGATTGGGACATCAAGCACGCCTTTCCCTATGTGGGCATCAACCTGTTCGGCAGCGCGCTCTTTCTCAGCGCCTGCGGCCTGACCTACGCGCTGTTCGGCACATTGAACTTCGCCCAGATCGCCCTGCGCGCCGCCCCGTGCGCGGAGGATCCCCGTCTCTGGGTTCTGGCGCTTCTGCTCATTGTCGTCTTCGGCATCAAGGCCGGGCTTTTCCCCCTGTATTACTGGCTGCCAAACAGCTACCCCACGCTTCCGATTCCGACCTCGGCGCTGTTCGCGGGGATGTTGACCAAGGTGGGCGTTTACGTCCTGCTGCGGGTCTTCGGCACGGTTCTGCCCCATGAACTTGCGTTCGCCCACACGCTGCTGGCGTGGCTGGCGGGCGCGACGATGCTGCTGGCGGTGATGGGCGCGATTGCGCGCAACTTCATTCGCGGGATTCTCTCGTTCCACATCCTGAGCCAGATCGGGTTCATGGTGTTGGGCATTGGCCTGTTCACGCCGCTGTCGGTGGCCGCCTGCATCCTCTACATCATCCATCACATCGTGGTGAAATCCTCCCTGTTCCTGATCGGCGGCGTGGCGATGCGGCTGAATGGAACCGACGACCTCGAGCGCATGGGCAATCTCTGGAAACGCGCGCCGTGGCTGGGCGCGCTCTTCCTCTGCCAGGCGCTGTCGTTGGCGGGACTCCCGCCCTTGAGCGGCTTCTGGGGCAAATACCTGATTGTCGTCGCCGGCCTGGAACAAGGGCAATACGCGCTGGTCGCCGTGTGCATTCTCGCCAGCATTCTGACCCTGTTCAGCATGGTGAAAATCTGGAACGGGGCATTCTGGACCGGATCGGATCGCGTGCCGGTGCGGACGAGCGACCGGCGGTGGCGGGCCATGACAGCGGTGGTGGCGGGTCTGGCCTGCGTATCGCTGGCGATCGGGCTGGGCGCGGATGGCGTTGTGCGGATCGCGCTCGAAGCGGCGGAGCGCCTCCTCGATCAACACGCCTATGCCGACGCCGCGCTCGGGTTCCTCGGCAAGACCGCCGCCATCCCCACCCCATGAAATCCTTCGCTCTCAACCTGCTCATTGCCGTCATCTGGCTGCTGCTGGCCGCCGAGCCGTCGGCGGGCGCGTTCGCGCTGGGCTTCCTGCTCGGATTCACCCTGCTGGGCGTTTTTCGCTCCGTGCTGGGCAGCGGCGACTACATCCGGCGGGTGTTCGCCCTGGGCCGCTTTCTCCTGGTCTTCACCTGGGAGTTCCTGGCCGCGAACGCCAATGTCGTCTGGACCGTCGTGTTCCGCGCGCGGACCTCGCTGAATCCCAACTTCGTCACCTACGACGTGGCGGGGCTGAGGCCTTTCGAGATTCTGCTGCTCTCCCATTGCATTTCCCTCACCCCCGGCTCGACGACGGTCAAGGTCACCGACGACTTTCGGACCCTTGTGTTGCACACACTCGATGTGGGGGATGCGGACGCCGTGCGCGCACGGCTCGATCGCGTGCTCAAGCGCAACATCCTGAGTTTCACCCGATGATGACGATCACCCTTTACGCGGCGTTCGGGATTCTGGGTTTGGCGATTGTGCTTGGCCTCCTGCGGCTGGCCCGCGGCCCGACGGTGATCGACCGCATTCTCGCGTTCGACCTGGTCACGACCTGCGCTGTCGGCATGATCGTGCTGCTCTCGATCCAATGGAAGACGGCTCTCTACCTCGAGTTGATTCTGGTTTTCTCACTGCTCGGGTTCTGCGGCACAGTCGCCTTCGTCCATTACCTGAGCCGCACCCAGAATCTCGAACTGCCCGACCGGGCTCGAGGCGGAGAACCGACATGAATGACATCCTGACATCGATGCTGACCCTGAGCGGCGCCCTTCTGATTCTCGCCGCGGCGATCGGTGTGCTGCGACTGCCGGATGTGCTCTGCCGTTCGCACGCGGTGGCCAAGGCCCTGACACTCGGCATTTTTCTCATGCTCCTGGGTCTGTGGGTCGATCAGGGCCAGAAGCAGGCCGCCCTTAAAATCTTCCTGGCCATCTTCTTTCAGGTCGTGACCATCCCCATCGGCAGCCATCTCATTGCCTTGCTGGCCTTCGAGAAGAACATCCCACGCTGGCGCCATCGCCCCATCGAGGATCATCGGCGCCCCGGCGACTCGAACGCCGCACCGGACACCGACTAACCCGCATGGCAGTTCTCCTGCGAAGTCTGAAGGTCCTGTGCACTCGCGGGGCCTGAACGATGCGGGTTAGCGGATGTCAGCGTGGTAACTTTGGAGTGATTTCACCCCGGCGCGGCCCGATCGGCTGGCTTCGATGCCGACGACCGCCGCGCGGGCGGCGGCCACGGTGGTGAGGTAGGGGACCTTGTACTTGATGGCCGCCTTGCGAATATAGGCATCGTCGAACTGGCTGGTCTTGCCGATGGGGGTGTTGATGACCAGCGCGATCGCCCCGCTCTTGATCTCGTCCACCACGTTGGGGCGTTGGCCCTCGCGGACTTTGTAGCTCCGCTCGGAGGCGATGCCCTGCCGTTCGAGGAAGGCCTGCGTGCCCTGGGTGGCCTTGACCCGGAAGCCCAGCCGCAGGAAATGCTGGGCCACGTCGGCGAGGGCCGCCTTGTCCGGATCGGTCACCGAGATGAACACCGTGCCCTGGAGCGGCAGCGGGGGCGTGGCCGCTTCCTGACTTTTGAAGTAGGCGAGGCCGAACGTGGGCGCCAGGCCGAGGACTTCTCCCGTCGATCGCATCTCCGGCCCGAGCACGGGGTCGACTTCGGGAAACATGTTGAAGGGCAGCACGACTTCCTTCACGCCGACATGCGGGATGGTCCGGCGTTCGAGGCGCAGATCGCGCAGCCGGGCGCCCAGCATGAGTTGGAGCGCGATGCGGGCCATGGGCACATTGCAGACCTTGGAAACCAACGGGACGGTGCGGGAGGCGCGGGGATTGGCTTCGAGGACGTACACCCGGCCGTCGCAGATGGCGTACTGGATGTTCATCACCCCGCAGACGTGGAGTTCGCGTCCGATGCGCAGCGTGAACTCCTCGATGGTGCGGAGGTGCTGCTCGGGCAGGCTCACCGGCGGGATGGCGCAGGCGGAATCGCCCGAATGGATGCCCGCCAACTCGATATGTTCCATCACCGCCGGCACAAAGGCGTCCGTGCCATCCGCCAGCGCGTCGGCCTCGGCTTCGATGGCGTTGGCGAGGAACCGGTCGATGAGGATGGGGCGTTGGGGTGTGACATCCACCGCCGCGGCCACATAGCGCCGGAGCATCTCCTCGTCGTGGACAACTTCCATGCCGCGTCCACCCAGGACGAACGAAGGCCGGACCATGACAGGATAGCCGATGCGCTGGGCGATGGCGCGGGCCTCCTCGAACGTGCTGGCCATGCCCGACTCGGGCATCGGGATGCCCATCCGCTCCATCATCTGGCGGAAGCGGTCCCGATCCTCGGCGAGGTCGATGGTGTCGGGCGACGTGCCCAGGATGCGGACGCCGGCCGCGGCGAGTTCGCCGGCGATATTGAGCGGGGTCTGGCCGCCGAACTGGACGACCATGCCCTCCGGTTTTTCCTTGTGATAGATCGCCAGGACGTCCTCGGCGGTCAGCGGCTCGAAATAGAGCCTGTCGGAGGTGTCGTAGTCGGTGGACACCGTCTCCGGATTGCAGTTGACCATGATCGTTTCGCAGCCGGCGTTGCGCAGGGCCAGGGCCGCGTGCACGCAGCAGTAGTCGAACTCGATCCCCTGCCCGATGCGGTTGGGTCCGCCCCCGAGGACCATGACCTTCTTGCGAGTGCTGACGGCGACCCGGTCGGGGCCGTTGTAGGTCGAGTAGTAGTAAGCGGCCTTCTCGACGCCGCTGACCGGGATGGCATCCCAGCACTCGACCACGCCGAGGGCGATGCGCCGTTCCCGCAGATCGGTCTCGGGCACGCCCAGCAACTGGGCCAGATACCTGTCGGCGAAGCCGTCGCGCTTGGCTTGGGCGAGGAGGGCGTCGGGGAGCGGACGCCCGCGATACGCGAGGATCGTCTCTTCGAGATCGACCAGTTCCTTCATCTGTTGGATGAACCAGGCTTTGATGTGGGTCTTGGCGGAGAGTTCGTCCACCGTGGCGCCCTTGCGGAGCGCCTCGTACATCAGCCACTGGCGCTCGCTGGTCGGCTCGTTCAGAAGCGCCATCAGTTCGGGCAGCGATTTCCCGTGAAAATCCTTGGCAAAGCCGAGTCCGTACCGCCCGTTTTCGAGCGAGCGAACGGCCTTCTGAAACGCTTCCTTGTAGTTCTTGCCGATGCTCATGACCTCGCCCACGGCACGCATTTGGGTCCCGAGCTTGTCCTCCGCCCCTTTGAACTTCTCGAATGCCCAGCGGGCGAACTTCACCACCACATAGTCGCCCGAGGGCGTGTACTTCTCGAGCGTGCCGTCCCGCCAGTATGGGATTTCGTCGAGGGTCAGCCCGCTGGCGAGCTTGGCCGAGATCAGGGCGATCGGGAAGCCGGTCGCCTTCGACGCGAGTGCGGACGATCGGGAGGTGCGCGGGTTGATCTCGATGACGACGACCCGTCCGGTCCGCGGGTCATGGGCGAACTGGATGTTGGTGCCGCCGATCACGCCGATCGACTCGACGATGCGGTAGGAGTACTCTTGCAGGCGGGCTTGCAGTTTGGGGTCGATTGTCAGCATCGGCGCCACGCACAGGGAATCGCCCGTATGCACGCCCATCGCATCCACGTTCTCGATGAAGCAGACGGTGATCATCTGGTTCTTGGCGTCGCGCACCACCTCGAGTTCGAGTTCCTCCCACCCGAGCACCGATTCCTCGATCAGAATCTGTCCCACCATGCTGGCCGCCAACCCGCGGTTGGCCACCAGACGCAATTCCTCGACATTGTAGACGTGCCCGCCGCCCGTGCCCCCCAGCGTGTAAGCCGGACGGACCACGACCGGGTAGCCCAGCTCCGCCGCCACACGCTCCGCCTCCTCGACGCTGAACGCCGGCGCGCTGCGCGGCATCTCGATGCCCAGGCGTTTCATCGTCTCCTTGAAGATGATCCGGTCCTCGCCCTTCTCGATCGCATCCGCCTCCACCCCGATGATCTGAACGCCGTAACGGGCCAGCACGCCCGCCTTGGCCAGTTGCGCCGAGAGGTTCAATCCGGTCTGGCCGCCCAGGTTTGGCAGCAAGGCGTCGGGTCGCTCCTTGTCGATGATCTCGGTCAGAGCCGCGAGCGTGAGCGGTTCGATGTAGGTGACGTCGGCCGTGCCCGGATCGGTCATGATGGTGGCCGGGTTCGAGTTCACGAGCACGATCTGGTAGCCCAGGCCGCGCAGCGCCTTGCACGCCTGCGTGCCGGAATAATCGAATTCGCAGGCCTGCCCGATCACAATGGGACCGGAGCCGATGATGAGGACTTTGTGGATGTCGGTTCGTTTAGGCATAACGGCACACGTCAGGATACAAAGGTCGCAGAGGCCCGGGGGCGGTTTCCGGGTTCCGGCGCCTCAAAAAGCGGCGTGACTTATAGCGGCACCGGCGGAGCCCCCGCAACTCAAATCCAGACACCCGAATCCCGAGCGAAGGATGGACTGCGTCAGGGCCACCAGCGGAGGCTGGGGTGGTTGGTGCGGGCCTTGCCGCGCTCGAAATCCCAGTAGGCCGTGCACCGGTGGCGCGCGACGTGGCCATCGAGAAACAGAAACTGCGCCGCTGCGTTGTGCAGATTGGTCGGAACAAACGACCAACCCCCGACGGCCGGCAGGTTCTTGGTGTCGAACAGCCAGATGAGGGCCGAGGGTTCGGCGATTGCGCCGAGCCGGACCGGACGCGCCTCGTCGCCGGTGCCGTTGACGTGTTCATTCAGGCAGTAGTGGAAGAGGTTGCGCCCGTTGCTGCGCCGTTTGTTGGCCGGACATGCCCAGACCGACCTGTCCGGAGCCGCCAGAGGATTCGTTCGCCAGGCCAGATCGTGATAGCGGGGAAGGCCCAACTGGGCGGGCAACTGGATGTACCATCCGACGTTCGTTGCCGTTGGAGCGGGGTTGGGGGAGCCGTCAGGCGGCAGATAGTCCTCGTGGTCCGCCGTGTAGAGCAGGGTCGCCAGACCCCATTGGCGCAGGTTGTTCACACACTCGATTGCCTGGACGCGGGACTTGGCCCGAACCAGGGCGGGCAGGAGCAGCGTCGCCAGAACTGCCAGAATGCCCGCCGCCACAAGAAGCTCGATCAACGTGAAGCCGGACTGTGTTTTCATGGGACAACCTCCTCTCCTTGACCGGCGATACTGTACGCCTCCAACGCCGGGGCGCAAGGGATGTCCGGCGTCGCCAATGCCGCATGTCGCCAATGCCGCATTGACCTGCGCCCGCCCGATGCACACTATTCGCGCCATGAATCAACAGCCGATCGCGCTGACATCTCGCCGGGACTTTCTGAAGAACACGGGCCGTTTCGCGGCTGCGTCCGCCTTGGCCGGCGTGGCCTTGCCGCACGTCCATCCGGCGGGCGGCGACACGATTCAAGTCGCCTTGATCGGGTGCGGCGGACGCGGCACGGGGGCCGCGGCCAACGCTCTGGCGGTGAAGAACGGCTCGCTCAAGCTGGTGGCGATGGCGGATGTCTTTGCCGAGCGTCTGGACGGCAGTTACCAGGCCCTGCGTCAGGCCGCCACCGCCCCGGTCGAGGGCGCGCCGGAGACCCGGGTCGGCGGTTTCGCGGCGTCTCAAATCGAAGTGCCGCCTGACCGGCGTTTTCTCGGGTTCGACGCCTATCAGAAGGCGATGGACAGCCTGAAGCCGGGCGACATCGCGATTCTCACCACACCGGTGGCCTTTCGCGGAATCCACTTCGAGTACGCGATTCGCAAGGGGCTGCATGTGTTCATGGAGAAACCGATCACGACCGACGGCCCGAGCACGCGCCGGATGCTGGCGCTGGGCGAAGAGTCGGTGAAACAGAACCTCAAGGTCGGCGTCGGGCTGATGTGCCGTCACTGCCAGGCCCGCTGGGAGTTGTACAGGCGGATCAAAGAGGGCGAAATCGGCGACATCACAACGTTGCGGACTTACCGGCTGGTTGCGCCGGCTGGTTTCACGGGGCCCAAGCCCGAGGGCATGAGCGAGGTCCTTTACCAGGTGCAGCGGTATCTCGGCTTCTTCTGGGCCAGCGGCGGCGTGTTCCACGACTACGTCGCCCACAATGTCGACGAATGCTGCTGGATGAAGGAGGCCTGGCCGGTTCAAGCCCAGGGCATGGGCGCCCGCCTCTACCGCGGGGATGCCGTGGACCAGAACTTCGATCACTACTCGATCGAGTACACGTTCGAGGATGGGACCAAGCTTTTCCTCCAGTCACGCTACATGCCCGGCTGCCACGAGGAATTCGCCAGTTACGCCCACGGCACCCGCGGCGCCGCCGTCATCTCGACGTTCGTCCACACCCCCGCCAAATGCCGGGTTTACAGGGGACACGCCATGACCCGCGAGAATCTGGCCTGGGCCTTTCCCCAACCCGAGCCGGACCCCTACCAACTCGAATGGGACCACCTGGTTGAAGCCATTCAACAGGACCAGCCTTTCAACGAGGTGAAACGCGGCGCCGAAGCCAGCCTGGTCGTCCTCATGGGCCGCCGCGCCGTTCACACCGGCCAGATCGTCACCTTCGACGACATGCTCCAGTGCGACGAGGAGTTCGCGCCAGGCCTCGAACAGTTGACTGCCGATTCGCCCGCGCCGGTCCGACCGGGGCCGGATGGCCTCTATCCGTCTCCCCAGCCGGGCCTGAAGAAAACGCGCGAGTGTTAGCGAGGCTTCGCCTCAGACCAAAGAGGGCGTGAACAATTCGTGGCCGCCGGGTGGCAACCACGATCACCGGCACCCGGCGCCTCGCTCAGTGGCGCCGCTGCGCGGCGCCAAGACTTGACTCATTTGCCACAGATTCGCTCTGGGGAGAGCGCCGGGTTTGACACTCGAGTCGAAGGGGCGTAAAGGAGTCGCTCATGAATTCCACCGCTCTGCTGGCGCCCCTGCTGCTTGCCGCCCTCACGCTCGATGCCGCCGAGACGCCGGCGCCGCGTCCGCGCGCCATGCCGGTCGTGTCTCCCGAGGTGCAATCGGGCCGGCGCGTCACGTTCCGCCTGCAGGCGCCTCGAGCGGAGGAGGTCGTCGTCACGGGCCAGTGGCCCGACGGGCGGGTGCCGATGACGAAAGACGCGCAGGGTGTCTGGACCGCCGAGGTCGGCCCGATCGACGCCGGGGTGTGGGAATACAGCTTCCAGGTGGACGGGTTGGCGATGATCGACCCTGGGAATCCGGCCATCAAACCGATGCGCCAGCCCCGCACCAGCATTCTGCATCTGCCCGGCGATCCCCCGCTCCTCCACGATTTGAGGGATGTTCCCCACGGCGCGCTGCATCAACACACGTATGTCTCGAAGACCCTGGGCCGCCCGCGCTCGATGGTCGTCTACACCCCGCCCGGATACGGCCTCGAGCCCGATCGACGGTACCCGGTCCTCTACCTCCAGCACGGGATGGGAGACAACGAGGCCACCTGGACGGCCCACGGCAAGGCGCATTGGATTGTCGACAACCTGATCGCTCAAGGCCGCGCCCGGCCCATGACGATCGTGATGCTCGATGGGCACGCCGCGATCGGAGGCCCGACGGCATTCGGCGGCAACTCGGCAGCATTCGAACTTGATCTGATCGACGATGCCATGCCCTTCGTCGAAGCCAACTACCGCGTGGCCGCGGAGGCAGAATCCCGGGCGATTGTCGGCCTGAGCATGGGAGGCGAGCAGGCCCTCCGCATCGGGCTCACACACCCCGATCGTTTCGCATGGATCGGCGGGTTCAGCGCCGCCACGCCCATGCCCGACGCCGTGAAATCAGCGCTCGACAATGCCGCGTCCATCAATGCGCACGTGAAGCTGCTTTGGATTGCGTGCGGCCGGGACGATTTTCTGCTCAAGCGCAACGAGGACTTCATCGCCGCGCTCAAGGAGAGGGAAGTCCGACACGAATGGCTGCTGACCGAAGGGAACCATAGCTGGCCGGTCTGGCGAGGGTATCTGGGCCAGATCGCCCCGCGCCTCTTCCAGCCCTGACCCGCAGCTTTCACACCCCGTCTGTGCACAGGGCGGTCAGACTTCGCAAGATGACTGCCATGCGGGTTAGAAAGCCTCGCTAACGATCCTCGATCTCGAGATCAAACTCGATCCGCGTCCGGGCGTCTGTCGCTTCGTTGCGAATCTCCATCGACTTCAATTGCCAGCGGCCCTGGACCTTCTTGAAGCTGCCGATCGAGAACTCCTTCAGCAGCCGGCGCTCCCGATCGTAGCCCTCGGCGCGGAGAATGCCCCGATGCTCGATGTCGATCCACGAGAGCACGCGCGCGTAGTTGGTTGAACTCGGGTTTGGATTCAGACTCTCGAGGACTTTGCAGGATCGTCCCTTGCGCATCTCACTGCGCACCACCTGTTGCCCCGGCCAATCGAGAAACTCGAGCCCCAGATCGGACAACCAAAACTCGGACCCGGCGAACGGAACGGCCGCCGCGTCGCCGGTCAAAGTCACCGCATCCGAGACCACGGCCGTCCCGAGCGCGCGCGAGTGGTCGTAGCGCGTCGGCGCCCCCTCCGCATGGGTCACTGTCAGAGTCTCGAACGGCTCCTGGCCGGCCCCCAGGGCCCAATACCGCGTCTGCCAGTGCTGCGCGCCGGGCGCGATCTCCAGACGCACGGGAATCGCCTCCCGCCATCTGCCGTAAGAATCCCGGGTCCGCAGAACGCCGCCGCTGCTGAGCGGTTCTTCCGGGCGTTGACTCCGCAGTTCGGCCGCCAACAGCCGGCCCTCGGCCTCCGCGGGCGTCTGTTCCGCGGACGACGCAAGGCTCGGGGCAAGCGCGATCGCGATCGCAAGAGCCAGGCGAGCCCTGAGGATGATGCGCAGGTTCATGAGGTTCGCCGCCTTGTCCTCGGCTTCAATGATTTGCGCGGGTGCGCGTCGGCCAGCGCCGCATCGAGGGCCTGATCAATCCGATCCACAAACTCGACCGCGAGCCGCCGGCTCACCTCTTTGGGGATTTCATGCCAGTCTTTTTGGTTTCCTCGGGGCAGGATGACACGCCGGATGCCCGATCGGGCCGCTGCAAGCACCTTCTCCTTGATGCCTCCCACCGGCAGAACCCGTCCGCGCAGGCTGATCTCACCGGTCATCGCCGTATCCGACCGCACCCGCCGCTGGTGCAGCAGCGAGGCCAGGGCCACCACCATCGTCAGACCCGCGCTGGGCCCGTCCTTGGGTGTGGCGCCGGCGGGGACATGGATATGCAGGTCGTGCTTGTCGAACTTGAGGCCGGGGGTGTCCGGACCCGAGGCCAGGCTGCGCAAGTAGCTCAAAGCCGCCATGGCACTCTCTTTCATCACCTCGCCCAACGAGCCGGTCAGGGTCAGTTTGCCGGTCCCCGGCATGCGCGTCGCCTCGACGAAGAGAATCTCGCCACCCACAGGCGTCCAGGCCAGGCCCGTCGCAATCCCGCAATCGCGGATGGTCTCGGCCGTCTCGGCCAAAAACTTCAACGGCCCCAGGTAATCCGACAACGCGTCGGGACGCACCGAGAGTGGCTTGGCCTTTCCTCCGCGCCGCGCCAGGCGGCGGGCGGCCTTCCGAGACAAGGCCGCGAGTTCGCGGTCCAACTGGCGCACGCCGGCCTCGCGGGTGTAATCGCGGATGAGGCGGCGCAGCGTGGCGGGCGGCAGGCGGATGTCACGCGGACGCAGGCCGTGCTCGGCCAGTTGACGGGGCAGCAGGTGGCGGCGCGCGATGTGGAGTTTCTCCTCCGCCGTGTAGCTGGGCAGTTCGATGACTTCGAGCCGATCCCGCAAGGCGGGGTGAACGGGGTCGAGCCAGTTGGCCGTCGTGATGAACAGAACGCGGGAGAGATCGAAGGGCAGATCGAGGTAATGATCGACAAACGCCTGGTTCTGTTCCGGATCGAGCACTTCGAGGAGCGCGGCCGCGGGATCGCCGCGGAAATCGGCGCCGACCTTGTCGATCTCGTCCAACAGCATGACCGGGTTGCGGCTCTCGACACGGCGCAGGCTCTGGAGGATGCGACCTGGCAAGGCGCCGATATAGGTGCGGCGATGGCCGCGAATCTCGGCCTCGTCACGCATTCCCCCGAGGGCGATCCGCACGAACTTGCGTCCGAGGGCATCGGCGACGCTCTTGCCCAGGGAGGTTTTGCCCACGCCGGGGGGGCCGACCAGGCAGAGGATGGGTCCTTTAAGTTGCTGCCGCAGCTTGAGCACGGCCAGGAACTCGATCAGCCGGTCCTTGACTTTGGCCAGGCCGTAGTGCTGCGCCTCGAGAATGCGCTCCGCCTCGGCCAGATCGAGCTTGTCCGGCGTCGTCCTGGCCCACGGCAGGTTCACGATCCAATCGAGGTAGTTGCGCGAGACCGTGTATTCGGCCGCGGCGGGCGGAATCTGGCGGAGCCGTTCGAGTTCCTTCAGCGCGACCTTGTGAGCCTCGGGCGGCAATTGGGCGGCCTCGATCTGTTCGCGCAGGGCGGCGGCTTCCGTGTTTCCATCCTCGCCTTCGCCCAGTTCGCGCTGAATCGCCCGAAGCTGCTCGCGCAGGAAGTAATCGCGCTGGCTCTTCGACATCGAGGTCGTGACCTCTCTTTGAATCTTCGAGCCCAGTTTCAAAACCTCGAGCTCGCGTGTGAGCAGGGGCAGAATCCGCTTGAGCCGCTGTTTGACATCCGCCGTCTCGAGCAGTGTCTGGCGTTCTTCGAGTGTGAGATTCAGGTTGGCCGCCATCAAATCCGCCAGGCGGCCCGGCGCCTCGGTCTGAAGGGCGGGAATCTTGATCTGCTCGTTGAGCGTCGGCGAGTGCTCGATCACTTCCACAAAGTGCTCGCGGGCACTCCGCGCCAGGGCCGTTGTCTCGATCGAGTCGTCCGCCACGTCCGGCACATGCTCGTGGCGCGCCCGCAGGTACGGGTCCTGGGAAACGAACTCGATGAGGCGGATGCGGCGGAGCCCTTCGACGAGCACACGCGTCGTGTTGTCCGGGAACTTCAACATGCGGAGCACGCGCGCGGCGCAGCCCACCGTCCAGAGATCGTCCGGACCCGGGTTTTCGAGTTCGGGCTTCTTCTGGAGCACCAGTCCCACAAACCGGTCCCCCGCCACCACATCGTCAATCAGGCGCGTGCTCGGGGACGACTCGACGACCAGCGGAACCACCATGCCCGGGAAGACCACGATGTCCGAAAGCCCGAGGATCGGCAGAACCTCGGGCAATGCCCGCCCCACGACGCGCGGGTTGGGCAAATCCGCGGGAGTCCCGGTCTGATTCGAGATACTGATCGATTCGGTGTCGGCGGAGTGCATCCCCAGTTCAGTCTCCACAGGCGATTAGATGCACCCGCCTCGAAGATGCTTCACGGAAAAGTCAAAAACCGTCGTCGGTGTCGATCGGGACACTGAACGTCTGGGCGGCAGCGGGCGAGGACACGGGAACGTCCACCCGCAAGAAGCCGTTCTGGTAGGCCGCCTTGGCGCTGCTCGGGTCATAGCCGGGAGGCAGATCGATCACGCTCTCGAACGGCCCGTAGTTGATCTCCATCAGCACAAACTTGCACCGGCCCTCCCGACACGCGTCCCGCCGGAAACCGCAAATTCGCAGCCGGTTGCCCTCGACGGTCAGTTCGAGGTCTTCCCGCCTCATCCCCGCCAGCTCGACTTTGATCACCAACCCGCCGTCCGTCAGGTAGACGTCCGTATTCGGAGTCCATGCCGCCTCGGATGTCGCTTCCGTGTGAAGCTGAGGCCGTTTGGCAAACTGAAATGTTGCCGAAATTTTGTTCAAGGCCATTGATGCCGGTGAAGCTAATGCACCTCCGCCCGCCTTTCAAGCCTCCGCTTGCGACGCTCGCCTTTCCGGCCCGCCGCGCAGTCGCACCTCGCGCAGACGCCCACGCCCGCGCCGAGCCGAGCCCGCCGCCTCAGCCAACCCCTCACCATCAGGCCCGCAGTCAGCACAACGATCCCCAGCGCCGCGATCTGCTGTCCATCCATGCGCGCAGCTTACCGCTTTCTCCCGCTGCCGCAACTCAGACGGCCCAACACTCAGACGTCCCTCCCGATCTCAGCCCAACCGCCCAGGTGCGCGGCCAAATCCTCGATGGTCCAGTTGGGGCGGACTTTCGACAACCGATCCGCCGCCGCGCCGTGCTGCCAGACGGCGTAACGCGCCGCCAAAGCCGGATCGCCTTCGAGCGCCGGTTGCGCCAGAACGCCCGCCAGGTACCCAGCCAGCAAGTCGCCGCTCCCGCCTTGAGCCAGCCCGGGATTCCCTGTCGAGTTCACACAGACGGGCCCGCGATCGCGTCCGACAAGCGTCTGGTGCCCCTTCAGCACCACCCAACACCCGCCGTACCGCCGCGACAACGCGCGCAGCGCCGCCGTCCGATCCCGCTGCACATCCGCCACGCTCGAACCGAGCATCCGGGCCGCCTCGCCCGGATGCGGCGTGACGACGCGCGCCGCCCGGGTGGCCGTGGACTTCGCCGGGAGCCAATCCAGCGCGCTGGCGTCCACAATCACCGGCTCGTCGGCATCCTGCCACAACTCGAGCACGGCATGGCGCAGGTCGCCCGGCACATCTCGATCCGCCAACCCTGGCCCGCACAAAAAGGCGCTCACCCCATCGGGCCACCGGAGATTCGAGCGCCACGGGTGGACCATGACAGCCTGCAACTGGCTCGCCACCGGCGCGTGC
>DAOOQY010000016.1:0-17345 GCA_035389025.1 Verrucomicrobiota bacterium | reverse complement strand
CCCGGTGAAGGTCCTGCGGGGCGACAGCGATCCGCCGGCTCATATATCGAGTTGGCGTCGGGCTTGAACCGATGGGACGCCGCTCGCCGGGCCTGGCGTCCCGCCGAAGCTCGATTCGACGCTCAGCGGGACGGCTGCTTCGTGGCCCAATCCACGCAACACCAGGTGATCCTGGGTCCCGACCTCAATTCCGAGGGCGCCGTTGACCTGCTGGCGCCAGACGGGGTCCGACTGCGCTCGACCATCCTCGGGCTGGCCCTGGTTGACGCCGGCTCCGGACGCAATGTGCTGCTGGCTGAAATCAAGAGCTGTCAGGGCACCCAGATCGCACCGGGCGAAATCGTCTACCCGAACGCGTTCGACGGCCTCGCCGCCGACGTCCGTTACGTGGTCCGATTGGATCGCTTTGAACAAGACGTCATTCTCAGGGAGCGGATTCCGCCCGAGGTGGTCAGCGAACTCGGACTCGATCCAACCCAGACCCGGCTGCTCGTGCTCACCGAGTTCTTCGACCCGCCCACGCCGGCCAGGAAAGTCCGGCACCTTCCGCTCTCCGGCGGACGGCTCCTGGCTGATGAAGACCTCTCATTTGGCGCCATGTCCATGGCCGCCGGCGAGGCGTCGGCCGCCGGTGTGGACGCGCCGGGAATCCCAGTCCAAAAGTCCTGGGAAATCCTCGACGGCCGCCAACTCCTGATCGAGGCCGTGCCATACCTCGCGTTGCTGACTGTCTCCGAAACTCTGCCCGCCATCTCCGGACGCCGCCTCGAATCTCTCCGGGCAAGGGTGCGCCGCACCGCGGGTGTCGGCACGCCCGAGCGTCCCGGGTTGGGCGCAGGAGCCGGCCTCGAGTTGCCTGGACCCCGCCAGGCCAACAGCCGCCCGCCCCATATCGACGCCGAATCCACCGCGCACGAGGCTCTGCAGCGATCGACCGCCCAGACTCCCCGACCGGCCCCGGCCGGCCTGCTGGCCGATGGAGTGGTCATCGACTACGCCCTGACGCTGGTCACAAGCGCAAACAACTTCACTTTCCAAAGCGACACGACCTATCACATCGCCGGCATCTTCAATCTGACCGGCACGACGACCATCGAAGGCGGCTGCGTCGTCAAATTCGCTCCGAACTCATCCGCCAGCCTCGTCCTGCACGGACCGGTGAATTGCCAGACCGCTCCCTATCACCCCGCCGTCCTGACGGCGCGGGACGACGATTCGGTCGGCGAGACCCCGTCCGCATCGACGGGCAACCCCACAGTCTGCTACTATGGACAGCCGGCGCTCAAGGTCATGCTCGGCGGCCAAACTCTCCATGACCTGAGGATCGCCCACGCCCAGACGGGCGTCTACTTCCACGACTACAGTGCCGGCACCAACAGTGTGCGCCATGTGCAGTTTGTCCGGTGCGGCACCGCGCTCCAGATCAATGGATACGGCACCGGCTTTCAGGAGATCACCCTCCACAACCTGCTCATCCACGACGCGCCTCGGACGCTTGCGGGCTACAGCTTCCATGCCAGGGCCGAACACCTCACCGTCTGTCAGTCGACCCAACTGGCCACGGACACCTGGGGATTCTCCTTGGGAACCCAGAGTTCGCTCGAGCTTGTGAACAGTCTGCTCGTCGCGGTCCCCAGCCTGGGCAACGTGGAGGTCAGCCAGATTTCTTGCCGATCCGCTGCTCAAAGCAACACCGTCTTCCAAACCGTCGGCGTCGGCGGCTTCTACCTGGCCCAACCCTCGTTCCGCAACCTCGGCACCACGAACATCGACGCCACACTCGCCCGCGAACTCAGACAGAAAACCACCACCCCGCCGTCGATCTGCACCGCCTCGAACGGCGCCGACCTCGTGCTCGCCCCGCGCGTTCCGCGCGACTCCGACACCCCGGATGCCGGCTATCACTATGACCCGATCGACTATGCCGTCAGCGAACTCGTCATGGCCGGAACGCGCACCTTGACCGTCCTGCCCGGCGCCTGCCTGGCCACCTATGGCCCCTATGGCATGCGTCTCGAACCCGGGGCCCGCCTGAGCGCCGAGGGGACACCCCTGCGCCCGATCCGCTTGTTCCGTTACTCCCTGGTCCAGGAACAACCGTCCGTCTGGGGACTCTCGACCGCCGCCCCCGTCTCCGTCCTGGGCACCGATCAAAGCGCCGCCACCACGCCCACGGCCCCATCCGCATGTTTTCGCTTCGTCGAGTTCCTCGATCTGGCCAATCGCGCCTGCCACGTCCGCAGCGACACCAGCACCAGCCGTTTCGCCGAGATCACGCTCAGGGACTGCCAGGTGCGGGGCGGCCGACTCGACGTGTCGGGCGACGCCACCGCCCTCGTCCGCTTCCACAACAACCTCTTCCGGCGCGCCGAGGTCCGCTTGCAGGCGGGGATTCAGTTGACCGCATTCAACAACCTGTTCCGCGGCGGCAGCCTCCAACTCGACCGCATCCGGCCCGCGGGCGATTGGGTCATGCGCGACACCGCATTCCACGACGTGGATTTGCAGGACCTCAATGGCGGCTTGATCCACAGCCACAACGCCTACATCGGCCCCAAGCAGGAGCAGCTCATCCGCATCGGCTCCACCGACAAGGTCCTGTCCGCGTTCCCCTACGCCAGCGGGCCGCTGGGCGATTGCTACCATGCCGCGACCAGTCTGGCAAACGCCGGCAGTCGGCCAGCCCAAGACGCCGGCCTCTGGCATCACACAGTCCAAGCCAGCCAAACCAAGGAGGCCGAGACGACCGTCGATATCGGATTCCACTACCTGGCCCTCGGTCCGGGCGCCGACGCCGGACTCCCCCAGGACACCGATGCTGACGGCGTCGCGGATTACCTCGAAGACACGAACGGAAACGGCCGGGCCGACTCGGGCGAAACGAATTGGCGTGACGCGCGCGATCTCGGACTCGGAGTGCGCATCACGCGCCCGCAACGCTCATCGCCCGTCCCCTAATCCTCCACCCGCAATCCATGCCTCTCAAACCAAGGAGTATCCCATGCGTCTCAGCGCCCAGCTTCATCGAATCGCCCTCGCCAGCGCGCTCGCACTGCTGCACGAGGCCGCCTTCACCTCGACCGCCCTGATCTCGATCCCGCCCCCCGCCCTGTCGGACCGCCCGGCGGACACCACCCCGCCGCCGGGCCAGGGTCCGGTTGCTCGATCCTGCGGCCTTGCTGCCCTGTCCGCCCTGGCGAATCGAGTCGGGGCGACAATCGAGACGAGTCTTCCAAGACCCGCGCCTGATCTCGAATCACCCTGCGCCACACTCGCGGATCTCGAACGGGCCGCCGCACGGATCGGCCTCGACGTGAAACCCGCGCGCCGCGCCGGGACGGATTCCTGGCCCGCGCCGTCCATCGTGCACTGGCGCATCGGCCATTTCTCCGCGGTGGTCGACCGCGCCGGCAGCCGCGTGCTCCTGGACGATCCGATGCTCGGAGGCAAGGTCTGGCACGATGCCCGCTGGCTGGACTGCCACGCCAGCGGTTATGGGCTGGTTCCCGCAAGCCGGCTCGATTCCAACTGGACGTCTCTCAGCCCCGACGAGGCCGCCTGCATCCGGGGCGGCCAGCGCATCTACCCTCCCACGCTCTATGACGATGATGACGAGGAATGCCCAACCGACGAGGAAATCACGTCCCAGCCCATGGACCCCGAGGCGCCGAATCCGGGCGAACTCACAGCTTGCCCGCTTCCCGAGAGTTGCCCGCCCGGGCATGGGGAGGAGGAATGCGACGGGTTGGGCATGCCTGTGTGGCGCGTCTCCGAACCCCTGATCAACCTCTGGATCAAGGACGTGCCCCTCTACTACACGATGTCCAACGGGCGCATCATGCCCCTGGTCCTCCGCTACAAACAGCGCGGCTCGCCCCTCAGCACCAATGTCTTCGGTTTCGGCAATTCCTGGGAGTGTTCCTGGCTCAGCTACTTTGACACCGCCGCGAACTCCGGCGTCACGTTCCGGGTCCCCGGCGGCGGCAAACGCCGCTACGACGGCGTCTTGGGCGGGCCGGTGCGGGGGGCCGGTTGCGAACTGGTTGCCGCCACCGTCCACGGCGACGGTTCGGTCAGCTTCACCATGACCCACCGTTCGCTCTGCGCCAACCAGTACGCCCAGGGGTTCCCGGGCGCCGAGACCAACACCCTCCACCTCCTCTCTGAAAAGACGGACCCCCACGGACGTGTCATACGGTTTGTCTACAGCACCAATGACACGATGATTCTGTTGAGCCGTGTCATCGACTACGACGGCAAAGTCTCGCAGTTGTTCTACACCAACCGCCAGTTTCCACGGTTCGTCACCTCCGTCCGAGATCCCTACGGACGCGAAGCCCGGTTCCAATACGACACCAACGGCAACCTGGTCCGCATCGTCGATGTGGCCGGGATCACGAACGCCTTCCGCTACAACTCGGACGGCTTTCTCAACGCCATGATGACCCCGTATGGCATGACACGCTTCCGCACCTGGTCGGTCGAGACGGGCCTCGAGGACTTGCCCTCGTCGCGTTCTCTCGGGATCACACTCCCCAATGGCGAGCGCCAGACCTACGCCTATTTCGAGCGCCTCGGCACCGAGTGCGTCCCCGACTACTACCCGGATTTTCCCCAACTGGACAGTGAGGTGCCTGAACCGGTCCCAGTCGGCCCGCTCAACCTGCGCAGCAGCTTCTTCTGGAACAGCCGTCAACTGGCTCTGGTGACCAATGACTGGCCCAAATTCAGTCCGCAGGACTTCCGCCTGGCCCGCTGGCGCCACTGGAATATGAAGATCGTCGGCAACGGACCCCGAATCGGCACACGCCTGCTGCTCGAACGGGCGCCCAGCCCCGACGGCATCACCGAAGGCCACCGACGCTGGTACACCTATTTCTATGACGAATGGAGCAGGAACGACACGACCTGGCCCTCGCAGGAGGCCGAACGCCTGCCCGATGGCACCGTCCGCTACGTCCGTTGGCAGCGTAATGAGTGGGGCCTGCCCGTCTCGATCGAGAGCACATTCTCGGACGGCTCCGCTCGAGGCGTCCGTCAGACCTGGCTCTGGTATGACAACAGCATCGGATGCCGCCTCACCGAGGTCTATGGACCCGAGGCCGACACCTCGCAATGGCCCATGCTCACCCGATCCTACGCCTACAATCCCAACGGCCAGATCACCAACGCCGTCAATGCCCTCGGCGAAACCACCTCCGCCACCTATCACCCCGTCAACCGTCACCTCACCAGCGTCACTTACCCGTTCGGACTCACCATCACCAACAAGCTCGATTCGAGCGGCTTCCTCACCCAGCGCGTCTGGATCGCCGCCAGCGGCGCGCCGCTCGCCACAAATGCCTGCCAATGGAGCCAAGGCCGCGTCCGCGAAACGGTCGATGCGCGCGGACTCAAGACGACCTGCTTCTGGGATGCCCTGGGACGCCTGACCGGCCGCGCCTACCCGGACGGCACCACCCTTTCCAACTGGTACGTCAAACTCGACGGCGTCCCGTTCACCAATGGCACCGGCGGCCTCACCCTCCTGGACCGCACCCGGTTCAAGGACCGCCTCGGCAACCTCACCGACTTCGCCTGCGACGCGCTGCGCCGGCCGATCGCCATCACCAATGCCCTCGGGCACACCACCCGCTTCACCTGGTGCAACTGCGGCACGGTCGAATCGATGACCGACCCCATGGGCCACACCACCAGCCTCGAACATGACCTCGACGGACGGCCCGTCACCGTCCACCTCCCCGGCGGCTCGTTGCTCCGCATTGCCCTCGATGCTCTCGGACGCCCGACGAATGTGACCGATACCGTCCATTCCCTCGATCTCGCCTACAATCACCAGGGCCTGCAAACCACAGTCGCCACCGCAACCAGCGTGATCCAGCGCGTGGACTACGACGGCATGGACCGCCCACGCCTGGTCGATCTGCCCACAGGCGCCCAGTACGAGTTCGACTACGACCGGCTCGGACGCCTCCTCCGACGCACGGAACGCCGCAGCCAGGGGTCCGAATGGGTCGGCTATGCCCCCGGCCTCCCCTGGCCCGCCACCTACACCAACCAAACCGGCACCAATGTCCTCCTCCTGGCTTACGACGCCCTGGGACGCGTCACCCGCCAAACCCAGGGCACCGTCGACACCGGCTCCTTCCGCGGCGCCGCGACCAACAGGTTCACCTACAACGCCGCCGGAGACCTGCTGTCCATCCTCGACGCGCTCAACCACCGCACGACCTGGACCTACGACCCCTACGGGCGCACCCTGAAAAAAGTCGACGCCGCCGGACGCGTCGTCTGGACCAACGCCTACGATCCCCATCACCAACTGCTCGCCCACTGGACCCCCGCCCGCTCCAATCTCACCAGCTACACCTACGACACCCTGGGACGCCTCACCCGAGTCGATTTCAGCGCCCCAACTACCCCCGACCTCGCTTTCGCCTACGACGCGTCCGGACGCCTGACAGCCGTCACCGACGGCATCGGCACCACGCGGTTCGCCTGGCATCCGTCCGGCGTTCTGGCGGGCGAAGACGGCCCTTGGGCCGATGACAACGTGTTCTTCGGACGCGATTCCACCCTGGCCCTGCACACGCTCGCCCTCGAACAACCCGATGCGCCTTACTGGCTGCAGACCTTTGCCTATGACGGCCACGGCCGCCTCGCGCGCCTCGTGTCCCCCGCCGGCGACTTCACCTATGCCTATCGGAGCAACCAACTGCTCCTCGCCAGCATCGCCCGTCTCGACGGCGCCGCCATTGCTCAGGACCACGACGCCCTGGGGCGCCTGCTGCGCACCACCCTGTCCAATCCCCAAGGCGATGTGCTCAGCCGCCACCTCTACGACTACAATGCGGCCCACCAACGCACCCGACAAACCTTCGCGGAAGGCAACTCCATCGACTACGCATACGACGCGCTCGGCCAGGTCATCTCCGCCCGCGGTTCCGAACCCAACCGCACGACTCGCCAGCACGAGCAGTTCACCTACCGCTACGACGCCGCCGGCAACCTCGTCTCCCGCCAAAACGGCGCCTCGACGCTCACCCTCTCCGTCAACCTCCTCAACCAGCTCGCCACCGCCACCCGCAGCACGGCCACGCTCGTCACGGGCATGACCACTCCCGCCGCCACCAACGTCACCGTCAACGGCCAGGCCGCCGCTCTCTATCAGGACCGCGCCTTCGCCCGACCGAACCTCGCATTGCCCAGCGGCCCCGCCACCCTGACCGCCGTGGCACGGGACGCCCTCGGACGATCCGCAACCGATACTCTCACTGTGACTCTGCCCGGCTCCGCCGCCTTCGCCTACGACGCCAACGGCAACCTCATCCGCGACGGCCGCCGCCTCTTCACCTACGACGATCACGATCAACTCGTCGCCGTCATCGTCACCAACGGCCTCAACGAATCGACCCTCTCCGAGTTCCTCTACGACGCCTTCGGACGCAAGCGCATCCTCCGCGAGAAAACGTGGCAAACCAACCAATGGGTCCAGACCGACGAAACCCGATACGTCTGCGCCGGCCTGCTCGTTCTCCAGGAACGCGGAGCCGACAACCAGCCGCGCGTCACTTACACCCGCGGACCCGACCTCAGTGGCGACCTCGATCAGGCCGGCGGCATCGGCGGCCTCCTCGCCATGACCTTGCACACCCCCGGCGATGCCCGGCATTACTACTACCACGCCGACGGCAGCGGCAACGTCACCGCCCTCATCGACTCCCGACACAACGTCGTCGCCCGCTATCGCTACGATCCATTCGGGAACCTCCAGGGCCTCGCCGGCCCCCTCGCCGAGGCCAATCGCATCCGATTCTCATCCAAAGAGTTTCATCCGCCCTCCGGCCTCTCATACTTCGGCTTCCGCTTCTACGACCCCAACCTCCAACGCTGGATCAACCAGGATCCGATGGGGGAACGCGGCGGACTTGGGCTCTACACATACGTTGGAAATGCCCCCACGATCGCGGTCGATCCCGATGGGCGGTTCTTGGATACCATGTGGGACATCGGCAACATTCTATGGGACGGCGGAAAGATCGCCTATGGCTACCTCACCGAGAACAGCATGCTTATCGAGGAAGGCCAGGCGGATCTTATCCTCGACGCAGCAGCAACGTTGATCCCTTTCGTCCCAGCCGGCACGACCAAGGCACTGCGCGCAGCCCGCAAGATCGGAAAACACCTCGACAACGCCGTGGGCAAAGCGGATGATCTCGTCTGCGCAGCACGGAAAAGCGCTGATGTTGCATGCGAAGCGGCGGAAGGTGCGGATGAAGTCAAACGCGGTGGATTGAACCTTTACAAATGGAACCGCCCAACATCTACTAGAGACACCGGCTGGCAAGAAGGCGATTTCTTTCTTTGGATGCCCAATCGAGGTTCTGCGAAGGCCAATTGGAAGCAGAATTCTGGTTACCTCCGTGCCGAGATGAGGAAAGGCAATCCGATCTTCGATTCATTTCGAGACCCCAATGGAACACTCATTGAGAGTACGGGATTCCTCAATGCAGAACGGAATCTGCTTAAAGACCGCGGTTGGGACTATAACCCGTCAATCGGCGCTTGGTATCCACCGCGCCCGAACTGAAATATGGGAGATCTTGGGCTGAAGACACATGCGGAGCGGAGCTTCGGATATCTGCTACGCGAAAGAGGCTATACATGCAGCGAATCAACTCCATGTCGCGTGCGATACGAGTCTCGCACTGTGTTTGTCGAACTGGTCTTTGATGGAGATCGATCCTTCGAGCTTGGGCTGCTCGTTGGCAAAGGAGACGCCTGGTTTTCGATCGACGAGATTCTGCGGTTTCGCGGGGCTCCCGACGCAGCCTCTTTCTCGCTGATCCAGATCACGACCACTCTGGCAATGGCAAGGTGGGTCCAAAAACTCGCCGACGCGCTCCGCACTTATGGGAGCGACTTGATCGCAGGAAACAGCACGAGCTTTGCTGATCTGGCCGATTGCCGCCGCAAGGAAGCTCGGACTTACGCCCTTAGAGAGAACTTGCGAGCCGCCCGGGCCAATGCCGACGCGGCATGGCGTCGGAAAGACTATGCGACTGTCGTCAAAGCTCTCAAACCACTGCGCGCGGCATTGACGGCAGCCGAGGTGGGCAAACTGGAATACGCCGAGAGCCGGTGCAGGAAGTGAATGTTGTCTGGACTCGCACATTAGGCGAGTGCGGGATTCGAGTCACAAGGGAAGGACAGTCGGGAGCATAGCAACGGCGCGCAGGAGGGATGCATGAAGAGCTTTGCGCTCTTTGCGACCTTCTGTTCAATACAGAGCGGTTCACCTCGACCGTATCCTCAACAGAAGGTCGCAAAGGACCGCAAAGGAGGCCTCATTCGGTTGCAGCGAGGTGTGCAGGACATAGGAGGCGCAGGCTCTGGAGTAGTGTTAGTGGCACACACCGTATCCGGGGCACTGATTCCGCCGGATGTGTCTGAGCAGGAATGAACACAATCGAACAAATGAGGCGGGAGATTTTGGCGCGGAGACCCTCTTCCACGGCGACCCCGTCGCTTTACGGTGGAAGAGTCATGCCTGTCCTCGAGTTTTACCGGGGCCTCCAGTCGCACGAGATGCGGCAGGCATTCCAGGGCGCCCTCGAGCAGATGCTGCGCAGCGAGCAAACGGAGGAACGGTCTTTCGCGGTGGACATTTGCCTCGGATTCTTCGTATTCCGGCACGCGGTCGACGGTTTATGAACTGAGGGTGGTCCTGCCCCCTGACATTGGAAGGCCACCCAGCCAGTTCAGGGGTTCAATGCGCGAAAACAATGAGTTCGTGGAGGTCCAATTCTATTCGGCCCGAGGGGATTGGGACTGCGATTACGATCCCGAGGCAGAGAATCTCAGTTCATGGTCTGCGTGCGCATTGGACTTTCCAATGTCAACGTTCTCCATGAAACGCATTCAATCCTCGAAAGCGTTCCCGTCCAAGGTGGTCATCGCCGCCCGGGGACAGTGGTCTGAGGGCATGGCCGTGAACCTGCGAATCCATATGAAGCGAAAGAACGACTACAATCTGATCGTATTCCTGGATCGGAGAGGGCGAGCGGAAGTGAGCAGGAAGGAGTTGCTGCGATCAGTCCGCGAGGATGGCGCGGCCTTTCCAATGGATTACGTGGGTTTGGCGTCGGCGTATGGGGGCAGGCTCACAGCGCGTGTGCTCGGTGCCGGGGGCGTCGACCGCGCCCTGCAGGCACACAGCATGTTCAAGGAGATGTGCCGATACCCTGCAGGATACCGGAAGGCGTTGCTCCGCGCGCGTCAACTGCCGGCGCCCAAGCGCACGTGCTCGGTTGGCATCAAACGGTTGCTCTGAACGCTCATCGAGGTTTCGGATGCGCGCGGTTGCTCGATGCAACTTCGGATTGACCGTGAAGAGAAAAGCCCTACGCTGCGTCTAGAACGGCAACGTAAATCTTATTCCATTTGCCTATGCAACACGACTCGGTTCAGCAATCGGCCGGCGGGGAAAGCCGCCGGAGTTTCATTCGAAGGACCGCGACGGCGACGGCGGCCGTGGCGGCGGTGAACATGTTCAAGACCCCGGTTTACGGGCAAACCCAAGCGCCGTCCACCGGACGGGTCATCGGCGCCAACGACCGGATCGCGGTCGGCTTCGTCGGCGTCGGCCCGCAGGGCATGCTGCACGTCAACAAGATGAAGCAGAATGCCGACAAGAACAATGTGGCGCTGGCGGCGGTCTGCGATTTGTGGGAGAAGCGGCGCGAGGCGGCGAAGGCCGTGATGGGCGACTGCAAGACTTACGACGACTATCGTAAGATGCTTGAAAACAAAGAGATCGATGCCGTGTTGTGCGCGACTGTCGACCACTGGCACGCGCAAATCTCCATCGACTCGATGAAAGCCGGCAAACACATCTACGTCGAGAAGCCGATGAGCCGCTATCTCCCGGAGGCCTTCGAGGTCTGGGACACGGTCAAGACCACCGGCAAGGTCTTCCAGGTCGGGTCCCAAGGCTGTTCGGACGCCAAGTGGCATAAGTGCGCCGAGTTGATCAAGGCGGGGTCTCTGGGGCCGCTGGTGCTTGGCCAGGGCTCGTACATGCGCAACAGCCCCGCCGGGGAGTGGAATTACACGATCGACCCCGACTTGAAGGCCGGCGGCGTCAAGTGGGACGAGTGGTTGGGTCCCAACATCAAGACCCGAGCCGACTTCAGCGCCGATCATTTCTTCCGCTGGCGCAAGTACTATCCCTACTGCGCCGGTCTCCTGGGCGATCTCTTCCCCCATCGCCTCCACCCGCTCGTGCTCGCCACCGGCAATCCCGAGTTCCCGAGCCGGGTTGTCGCCGTGGGCACCAAAGCGATTCACACGGACAAGAATACGCCGGGCACGCAGGAGCGGGATTGTCCCGAATGTCTCACCCTGGTGGCCGAGTTCCCGAGCGGCTACAGCCTCATGGTGTGCAGCAGTTCGGTCAACGAATACGGCCTGCCCGACGTCATCCGCGGCCACTATGCCACGCTGCTCATCGGCGGGGCCAATGTGGACCTCAAACCGGAAGCCAAGTTCAGCGAGGAGATCGATCCGGAAAGCTTCAAGAATCTCCTCCCCGTCGAGGACATCGGCGAGCACGAATCGAATTGGATTTCCTGCATCCGGTCGGGCAAACAGCCCAACGCGAACATCGACCTCGCCGTGCGCGTCCAGACCATCGTCTCGCTGGGCGAGATGTCGGACCGCCTGGGCATCGCCTGCCACTACGACGAGAAGACCCGGACTGTCATGGATGGCACAGGCAAAAAGGTCGATCCCGTCACTTACGGCACCCTGAAGCCCTCCTGACCCGGACTTCCCTGAATCGGATTCGACAGGCCCCGCGGCTGCCCGCCGCGGGGCCTTCTCCTTGGGTCTGCACGGACCCTTAAATGAACGAGTGGCTTTCCCGGTGGAAAGTCGCTACCGTTCGCCCGTGCTCGAAAGACTCACTGCGCACGTGCGATCGGGGCTGGCCATGTCTGGCGATGAATCCGTCGCCGCCGCCGCTTGCCTCCTCGACGAATCGTTGTCGGTCGAGACAAAGGCCGATTTCCTCAGCGCCCTGGCCCAGAAAGGGGAGACTGCCGACGAAATTGCCGCGTTTGCGCGATTCCTCCGCGGCAAGGCGATCGCGCCGCCCGTGGACACGGCTTTGCGGAACGGCGGGATTCTGGACGTGGTTGGAACCGGAGGCGACCGGGCCGGCACGTTCAACATTTCGACCGCCGCCTCCCTCGTCGCAGCCTCCGCCGGGGTGAAGGTGGCCAAACACGGCAACCGTGCCGTGACCTGTCAGACCGGCAGCGCCGATGTCATCGAAGCGCTCGGCATTCCCATCGACCTGCCGCCCGAACAGGCCGTCTCGGCTTTGCGCGACCATGGTTTCGCCTTTTTCTTCGCCCCTTTGTATCACCCGGCCTTCAAACACATCGCCCCCGTCCGGCGGCTCTGTGCCGACCGCGGCCAACGAACCTTGTTCAACTATCTGGGCCCGCTGCTCAACCCGGTTTGTCCGACGGCGCAGGTGATGGGCGTGCCGCGGCCCGATCTGTGCGAGCCCTTGGCCCGGGTCCTCCAGGCCCTGGGCGTCCGACGCGGCATCGTCGTCTGCGGCCGCACCGGGCTGGCGACAGGCGCCATGTACTTCGACGAGTTGTCCGTTCTCGGCGACACCACGATTGCCGAGTTCTACCAGGAACGCGGCATGCACTGCAGCACGCTCAGACCGGCGGATTTCCCGATGCAGCCCGCCCTGCTGCCGGACCTTCAGGGCGGCGACCGCGCCACCAACGCCGAGACCCTGCGGCGCGTGCTGCGCGGAGACGAGCGCGGTCCCAAGCGCGACGCCGTGCTGCTTAACGCCGGCGCGGCGTTGTTCGTGGCGGATCGGGTCCGCACCGTCGCCGATGGCTGGGAGGCGGCCGCCGAGTTGATTGACAGCGGACGGGTCTGGACCAAACTGGAGGAGCTCCGAATATCGCGTTGACGCTGGGCGGGCGTCGTACCCACTATCCGCGTTCTGGTCGGGCGGGCCGGCAATCGGATACGCCCCGGCCACCGGAGAAAACCCTGAACTTGAAAACTGAAAACTGAAATGCCTATGAACCTCGACTCTCTGTACTCGGAACTCACCCTCCCGACCAAGGCCAAGCTCGCCTTGATCGTCCTGGACGGCCTGGGCGACCTCGCGATCGTCGGCCAGGGCGAAATCACGCCGCTCGAAGCCGCGCGCACGCCCAACCTCGACGCCTTTGTCGCCCAGGGCTGCGCCCAGGGCCGCATGATCCCCGTGGCGCAGGGCATCACCCCTGGCAGCGGCCCCGGCCACCTGGCCCTGTTTGGCTATGACCCGATCGAGTACCAGGTCGGACGCGGCGTCATCGAGGCCCTGGGCCTGGGCGTGCATCTGAAAGCCGGCGATGTCGCCGCCCGCGCCAATTTCTGCTCTCTCGATCCCAAGGGGATCATCACCGACCGCCGCGCGGGCCGGATTGCCACCGACGTGTGCGAGGAACTCTGCGGCATCCTTTCGCAGGGAATCAAGAGAGCCGGCCCGAAAGGCAGCGAGGTCGAGGTCATCATCCAGCCCGGCAAGGAACACCGGTTCGTCGTCGTCTTCCGCGGCGAAGGCCTGGCCGGCCCGCTCACATCGACCGATCCGAACCGGGAAGGCCTGCCGATCGCCATCGCCAAGCCCGAGAACGAGAAATCGGCGGCGCAGGTGAAGACGGCGAAGATCGTGGCCGACTTCTACAAGCGGGCGTTGCCGCTGATCGCCAAGCATCCGCGCGCAAACGGCTTCCTGATGCGCGGCATCGCCCATCAGCCCCGGATTCCGCTGTTCCAGGAGCGCTACCAACTCAAGGCGGCCTGTCTGGCGGTCTACCCGATGTACAAGGGACTCGCCCAGTTGGTCGGCATGACCAAGATCGAAGGACCCAAGACCATCGCCGAACAATTCGAGCGTTACCTCGCGGAATACGACAACTACGACTTCTTCTTCATCCACTACAAGTACACCGACAAGGCCGGAGAAGACGGCAACTTCGAAGCCAAAAAGAAGGCCATCGAGGATTTCGACGCCGCCCTCCCGATCCTCCTCCGCAAGAAGCCCGACGTCATCGCCATCACCGGCGATCACTCGACTCCGTGCGCGGTCAAGGGCCACTCGTGGCACCCCCAGCCGGTCCTCGTGCACTCCGCGTTGAGCGGATCGGACAAACTCGAGCGCTTCACCGAGACGGGCTCGAACATGGGATCGCTCGGCGTCTTCAAAGCCAAGTACCTGCTCCGCCTCATGCAGGCCAACGCGCGGATGTTCGACAAGTTCGGCGCCTGATCCCGACACCGGGGCGCGACCGCCCTCGGTCGCGCCTCGTCGACATCATCGGCCTGCCTCGGAACACGCGCGCCGGAAGCGAATCCGCTTAGCCCGGACATTTCACAAGGCTGTGCGTGATCTAATGTCCGGGCTGTGGCAAAACCGCGCCCAGAAAGGGAACCAGAAGCACTCTGTCAATTCTGAGGGCAGTCTGCCATGAGAACAGTCTGTTGCAGTTCTCTATCTCTCGAACCTGGCGCGGTTTTGCCTTTCTAACCCGCATAGCAGACATCATGCGAGATCTGACCGCCCTATGCACGGACGGGGTATGAAATATGCGGGTTAGAGCGAAAGCACGTACTCGGCCAGATCGCTCAGCTCGATCGGCGTCAGGCTCGAGGTCCGCCCGTGACGGTCGTCCGGATTCGCCTCGCGCAGCGCGTCACGCATGGTGGCGGCCCGCCCGTCATGCAGATACGGCGCGGTCCGCCAACACTCGATCAGCGTCGGCGTGTCCATCGACTTCCCCTGTTCACGCCCGGTCCCCATCCCGACATCGTGATGCCGCAAGTCGGTGTACAGGGGCGGCGGATGGCACTCGGCGCACCCGGCGCGCTGGAAGATCTGCTGGCCCCGCTGCGCCGCCGCGCTCAAGTCCTTGCCTTGCCGATGGGGGCTGAGGCCGGGTCGGAGATTCTTGAGGTAGACGTCGATGGCAACCGCCTCTTCCTCGGGTCGCACCAGAAACTGAATGTGACGAATGCCGGCGCGCACCGCGTCCTCGGCCGTCTCGCGCACGCCCATGATCATCGCCGGCGGCGTCTCGTGGCTGAGCAGCATGTTCTTGGTGTTCTTCGGATTGCCCAGCCCGTCGTTGAGAAGATCCCAGTTCAACCCGTCCACCCGGGCGTCCGGGTGGCAACTGGCGCAGCTCTGCCAGTGCTGGAAACAGAGCCGCGCATCGTTGAAGAGCATCTCGCCGCGCCGGGCCTGCGTCGGCACTACAGCCGGACCGAGCGGAAACGACTTGGCCCGCGGCGGCCCGGCGGCCGCCAGATCCAACAGACCCAGACTGTCCGAGTAGTACTCGGCAACGAACAAACGCTCGCCCACCAAAGCCACCCCCCGCGGCCCCTCCCCACTCAGATTCACCCGGCGCCGCAACCCGACCAGGAAACTCAGATCGTTCGGCACATCCTCGGACGAAAGACTCGCCCCGCCAACCCGTTCACCCGC
Organism: Verrucomicrobiota bacterium; assembly: GCA_035389025.1. Classification (GTDB taxonomy): domain Bacteria; phylum Verrucomicrobiota; class Verrucomicrobiia; order Limisphaerales; family J093; genus MWFF01. Next base: position 1,771 of record DAOOQY010000016.1, on the reverse strand, counting down.
CCCAATCCGACGCAGCTTCTCGATCAGACCGGGCTGGTCGATGATGCTCACCTCGTGCGTGCCGGCGTGGCTGACGACGATCCATCGCCCGTCACTCGAACAGGCCACGCCCCATGGATTCGCAGCGCCCAGGTCCACGTCGTCCACCAACACCGTGTTGATGCGTTCCGCCTTGGCCGCATCGATCACACTCAACGCCGAGGTGTTCATCCAGCCGCGGTCCAACTGCGTCGTGGGCATCTGGTAGCGCCCAAGCCCGTGCGTCGCGTACACGATCGCGCCGTCGCCCGACACCGCCAGACCGCGCACCGCCGTGCTGCCATTGGGAAGCTGAATCTGGGCCGCCGGTTCAAGCCGTTCCGTGTCGATCGCGGTGATCGCCACCGCAATTTCCGCCGCGTCCGCCCGGCCCGCGGGAAGGTGATTGCCCACAAACAAACGCCGCCCATCCGGCGTCAGGGCCAGCGCAACCGGCTCCCGCACGACCGGAATGCGCCCAAGCTCCCGCCCCCCCTTCCAGTCGATCACGCTGACGTCGTGGTTGAACCGGTTCGCGACGTAGAGCCGCGCGCCATCCGGTGATACCGCGAGCGCGGACGGGGTGTGGCCGGCGCGCACCAATCGCTCGACGCGTCCCGAACGCGCGTCGCAGACCTCGATCTGACCGGACGCCTCGCCAGTCGCCACGATCAACCGCGTCCCGTCCGGCGTGAGCGCCAGCGCGTTCGCATGGCCCCCGAGTGCGGTCGCGCTCCGGACCTGGCCGCTCGCGGCGTCGACAATCAGCACCCGCCCAGCCGTCCCGGCAGCGACAAAAAGGGTCGCGCCATCGGGAGAGGCGGCGATTGCCACCGGCGAAAGATACTGCTCCGTGTCAGCCGCCCGCGCCCACCCCCCAGCCCAAAGGCAGAGAGACAACCAAATCTCAACCCGCCACCAACTGGAGCGACGGGCAGTACGGACAAAAGCCCCCACAAAGCGCGGACTGGTCAAGCGGACGTGCATGGGCAGGGACGGTAGTCCAAAGAACGTCTCCTCCTCAAGCGAAACCCGACACCCGTCCGGCACGACACAAACCGACACCCAGCCTTGCGCCTTCGGCCAAACCGGCTACAGTGTGCCGGTCTCCGCCTGCCGTCGGCATGTCGCCGCCCGGTCCAGTGGCGGGGCTCGGAAAACGCAACACTGAAAGGATAACTGCTGTGAGGACGACTGTTGTAATGGCTCGAGCGATCGCCCTGGGACTTTTGACGTGTGCCACCTGGACCGGCCTCCTGGCCCAAACCACCCTCGAAGACATGGTCGACCAGGGAAACGCCTCCTGGATGCTCGGCAAATGGCAGGGCTCGACGGATGACGCAACCACGGTCACCCTCGAGTTCTCGTGGGACCTCAACAAGCATGTCGTCGTGATGCACGGCAAAGTGGGTGACGACATGGAATTCAAGGGCTACAGCGCTCTCGAACCCGGCACATCCGAGGTCAAATACACCGGCTATGACAATCGTGGCGCTCTCAGCCGCGGCACGTGGAATCTGGAAGCCGGCGAATTGACCCTGCGCCTCGAAAGCAAGACCGCCGATAAAAACACCAAGATGGCCGCCGTGTTCACCGGCAGCCCAACCCAGGGCCTCGAAGTCCGATTGCACGGCGTCAGCGACTACGGCAGCATCTCCTACCCCGCTCGCGCCACGCTCAAGCTCAAGAAGCAGAATTGAGCCGAACTCGCCCGGTAAGGCAACGGGATCGCATCTGAATATGCGTGTGTCAT
>DAOOQY010000015.1:0-17571 GCA_035389025.1 Verrucomicrobiota bacterium | reverse complement strand
GGACAGGTCATTCGCCTACTCACCCGTCCCGTCCGACTTTAGAGCAGCCCTGGGCTTCTTCAGGTTCGGCGACTTCGCGCTCGACAAGGCGAAGTGGCCTGAGGGACCGGAGACATTCGCCCGCATCGTGGCCCGGCTGCACGAGGCCGGGATCGACTCGATCTTCCACAGCTACGCCTTCTTCATCGACAAACAGTCCAAATACGTCACCCCGGTCCCGGATGTCCGCCTGGACGCGTTCCGCGCCTTCACGCTCGCCGAATCGGTCGGCCCCGATGCCGACACCCTGCCGGTCGAGGAGTCGACGGCCGGCCTGAGCACAATCACCGGCTTCTTCGAGCACAACAGCGTTGTGCTGCATCTGGGCGATGAACTGGTCACCTTCGGCGCAGTCAGCCAGCAGCCGCCCTGGCGCTTCACGGGCGTCCGGCGCGGCGCCTTCGGCACCCGGCCCGCCGCCCATCCCCAAGGCGCCCGCGCCCGGCATCTCAAGGAATGCTTCGGCCTGTTTGTCCCGGACGTCGAATCGTCGCTCTTCGAAGAGATCGCCGCCAATCACGCCGAGATCGTCAATCGGTGCGGATTCGACGGCCTCTATCTCGATGCGATCGACGGCAGTTCGATCCTGCGCGGCGCGGACGAGTGCTGGTACTGGGCCGACAAATTCGTGTTCGAAATCCAGAAGCGGTTGAAGAAGCCCGTGGGCATGGAAATGAGCGCGATGTGGCATCATTTCTGGCAGTACCGCACCCGGTGGCAGGCCTGGGATTACCCCCAGCGCGGACACCGCCGGTTCATCGACCTGCACGCCGGCGCCGTCAACGGCGGCCTCCTGCTCCCGCTCCACCTGGGCTGGTGGAATTTCCAGTCGTTTAATCCGCCCCAGATCGAACCGACCTACCCGGAGGTCATCGAGTATCTCGGCGCCAAATTGGTCGGATGGGACGCCGGCATCTCGCTCGCCGGTGCCATCAACCGGGACCAACTCCGCACGGTGCCATTGTTCCGCCGCACCGTCGACATCCTCCGCGCCTGCGAGGAACTGCGCCACTCCGGCGCCTGCGACGAACGCGTCAAGGCCGAACTGCGCCGGCCCGGACAGGAATTCGCCTTGGTCATGGATGCCGGCGGCAAACCCCGCTTTCGCCGCTCCCGTTCCCATGCCCACATTGCCGCGCCCGACGCGCCGTGGTCGATCGAGTGGCAGGACTCCAATCCGTTCGACGCGCAGCCGGCCACCCTCCGCATCGAGGCCCTGATGTCGGCGGCGCCTTATGACGATCCGCGCGCCCGGGTGATCGCCGATCTCGCCGGATTCGAGGCGCCGCTTTGGAAGGCCAGCACCGCCCAGGGCGTCGCCTGCGCCCTCACCGACACGAACCTGATCGACGGCACGCCTATTGTGACCCTCACCGCCACCAATGGGGGCGCCGTGCCGCGAAACGCCGCCTGGGCGCGATTCGAGCGCCGATTCGATCCGCCGCTCAACCTCGAAACCCTGCAGGCCCTCGGCCTCTGGATCGAAGGCGACGCCCAGGGCGAACTGGTCGCTGTCCGGCTCGAAAGCCCGCGCCACATGGCGTTCGGCTGGCTGGCGGACCGCTATGTCACGGTCGATTTCACCGGGCGGCGGACACTGACGCTTGTCGAGACCGAATCGTCGCGCTGGAGCGACTTTCAGTGGAACGACGGCAAGCACGCCTACAACGTCTATCGCGAGACGGTCAACTTCGCCGCCATCGAGTCGGTGAGCGTCTGGCTCCAAAACCTCCCGCCCGGACAAGAGGTCCGCTGCCGCCTTGGGCCGATCAAGGCCCTGCCGATGCTCCCGGGCGCCCTCGGGAATCCAACCCTCACGGTCAACGGCGTGCGCTGCACGTTCCCCGCGGACCTCAGTCCGGGGAGTTGGCTCGAGTTTGACGGGACGGGCGACGCCCGGCTCTATGCGTCCAAAGGCGAACCGATCGGGCAGGTGACGCCGCAAGGTCAACCGCTCGCCCTGCGGCCCGGCCTCAACACCTTCGGCTTCTCGTGCGCCCCCGCCTCGAGCCCGCCGCCTCGAGCCCGGGTGACGATCTTCTCCCGCGGCGAGACGCTTTAGCCCGGATGTTTCATAAGGCTTCGCTGTCCCCTTGGCGCTGACGGGACAGCAGATGATCGGCATGCCCATAGCGCGGGGCAGGCTGAGCCGTTTACGTCTAACGGAAGTGTCTGCTGAGGGCGGTCTTGGTCAATGCCACGGCTGGAAGGCCCAGCGTTGCGTCACCTGACGCGAGGGTATAGGCTGACCCACGTCATGAACGCGTTGGCTTTGTTGAATAAGCACGGGCTGGCGCTGCGTGCCCTCGGGGCGCGGCGGTTGGGCATCTTCGGTTCGGTCGCGCGCGGGGAAGCGGGCGCCGCGAGCGACGTGGACGTGTATGTCGAGTTCATCCCCGAGGCACGCACTTACGACAACTTTTTCGCCTTGCATGAGCTGTTGGAGGAGTTGTTCGCCCGTCCGGTTGACTTGGTGACGGATGGCGCGCTGACGGAAAGCCAGGCGCGTTTGATCTTGCCCACCGTCCAATATGCTGCCCTCGACGCTTGAACTGTTGCGGGACATCGCGCGCGAAGCGGAGTTTCTGTCCATGCACGCGGCGCAAGTCACGCCGGAGAAGCTCCTGGAAGATGAGGTCATGAAGCGGGCATTTGTTCGGAGCGTCGAGGTGATCGGCGAAGCGGCGAAGAAGGTCCCCGAGGAAACGCGCCAGGAGTTGGCTGACCTGGAGTGGAAGAAGATGGCTGGGATGCGAGACAAGTTGATCCATGATTACGGTGGCGTGGACTATCTGATCGTTTGGGACGTGGCAAGGAACAAAGCCCCGGCCCTGGCCGCCAGACTCAAGCCTGCGATTCAGCAGGCCGCGGCCCAGATGGACCAGGGGAAGCAGGGCTGAAACGCGAAACACATCGAGTGGCCCCCGGGGCGGTCCCAAGGCCTGGCCAGGCCAAACGCAGCAGAGCGCCCCCCAAGCCCGGTTCTTTCTTAGGGGCCGTCAGGAAATAGCCTTTGCACTTTGTCGCTCTCTCCTCACAGACCGCTGGCGGGTATGCTCGTCGCTCGCTCCGCGCCCGCAAGCCCAATGGCCAGCAGCAAAGTGTAAACGTTATTTCCTGACGGCCCCTTAGCGCGGCAAAGCCGCAACCAAACGTCGGAGGGCCGATCCCGCAGTCGCGGGAGGGGCCCCGTCGCGTGCCAATCACCGTCACCGACCAGGGCTTCTTGGAACTCGGCCCTCCGAGTCCCGCCGACCGGGTTGACTCGACGACGCCGCGGCGGCACGCTCGGCGCGTGCGAATTCCCTGCGCTGCATTCTGCCTCCTGGGTTTGGCTTGGCTCGCCTGCGCCCAGCCGTCCGCATCCCTCGGTGACCGCGCGCTGCGTCCGTGGACCGATTACCGTGTCATCATGTGGGTCGGCAACCGCGCCTGGCAACAGCCGGACAAGGTGCCTCTGTTCCTCGATCGGCTGCGCGAGATGGGCGTCGACACCGCCATGGCCTACGGCGCGGACGCCGCGGCCCAGCCTTACCTCGATCGGCACTTCCCCTACTACGTCGAGAACATCGTCAACCGCGGCCTCTGCCTGAAATGGAACTCGAGTGTGACGGATTGGGACAAGCACGTCACCGCCTGGGCCAAGAACGGACGGCCTGAGACCGCGTACGTCCGCGATTACTGTCTCGACGACCCGGAGTGGCTCGAGTGGGCGCGCGACCAGATGCGTGCGGCGGCCCGGCGCCACGGCCCCAATGCGCCTCTCGCCTACGACATCCGCGACGAACTCTCGGTGACCGTCTCGGCGAATCCGTTCGATTACGATTTCGCCCCGGCGGCCCTGGCCGGCTTTCGCGTCTGGCTCAGGACACAGTACCGCGACCTCGATGCTCTCAACGACGCCTGGGCAACGTCGTTCGCCGCCTGGGATGACGTGCGGCCCTTCACCACCGACCAGATCAAGCACCGCATGGCAAGCGGAGAGGCCTCGCCCCGCGGCAACCCGGATTGGCAGGCCCTCCAGCGCCTGGATGTCCGAACCCTCGCGTCCCTCAAGGAACCCGTCCGCTGGAATCTGGCGCCCTGGTGCGACTTCCGCACCTACATGGACCTCTGTCTCGAACGGACGCTCGACGCTCTGCGCCAGGCGGCGCGCGCCATTGATCCAGAGACGCCTGTGGGCATCGAGGGCACTCAGATGCCCCATGCCTTCGGCGGCTATGACCTCGCGCGCCTGGCCCGCGCGCTCGATTGGGTCGAGCCCTACGACATCGGTAACGCGCGCGAAATCTTCGGTTCGTTCATGCCGGGCCGCCCGATCCTGGCGACGGTCTTCGAGAAGGAGACCAACCCGGCTCGCCGGCGCCTCTGGCATCTGCTGCTCGAAGGGGACCGCGGATGCATCATCTGGTGGAGCGAAGATTGCATCGATTGGGACCGCGGGGACTATCCGCTCACGCCCAAAGCCCTGGCCCTGGCCCCTGTGCTCCGGGAATTGAGGTCGCCCCTGGCTCGGCTGTTTCTCGAAGCCGAGCGCGAGCGGGACCCGATCTACATCCATTATTCGCAGCCCAGCATCCAGGTCAACTGGCTGCTCGAATCGACGGTGGACGGCTCGACCTGGCACCGGCGGTTCTCGAGTTTCGAGGCCAGCCACAACCGACAGGCCAAAGTCCGCAACGCGTGGCTCAAGGCCCTGCAAGACCTCGGCTGGAGCCCCCAGTTCATCGCCGCCGATCGGCTCGTACGACTCGAACCCGACCCGGCAACCGACTCCACCCTCGTCCTTCCCCAGTCGTGGGCCATGTCCGATCCCGAGATCGAGGCCGTCCGCCGCCTCGTCCACGAACAGCCGCCGCACGCGCGTCCCGCCCCGCGCCGCGCGGTGTTGTGCTCGGGCGCGCCCGGCCTCTTCGACGAACACGGGCGGCTCCTGGCCTCCCATCGGCTCGACGGGCTCTTCCCCAGAACGATCGACGCGAGACCGGCCGCCCGCCATGCCAACGCGTCGGCGCTCCGCGCCCTCGACCTGGATCTGGCCGCGTTCCCCGCGGAACGGCTCGCGCGCGTCCCGGACTCCGCCCTGTGGCGCTGGCTGCATGAACAGATCGGGTGCGGCCCGATCAGAGTGCCGGTCGAGGCCCGGGCGCGGGTGCATCGCTTCAGGATCGGCGATGCCCGGCTGGTCGCCATCGAGCGCAACATCGATTACCACATGAGCGAGGACCTCGAACAGGCGGGCGGCAACGACGCGCTCGAACAACCGATCGAAACCACGGCCGAATTGACCGGCTCAGCCGGCCCGTTGCACGTGTATGACCTGCGCGCCGGACGCCATCTCGGGCGCGTCAGCCGCTGGACCTTCACGCTCGATCCCTGGAGCCCCTCCCTGTTCGCTCTGCTCGAGGAACCCCGGGCGTCCGATGGCCTGATCGAGGCGCTGCTCGAGTCCCGTTGACCCGCCAGGGCGACAGGCGGCGGCAGGAGCGAAACGCGGCGCTGGTTTTTCTCCGCTGTGTCTCCGCGGTTCAATCCGTGCTGCCCCTGCGCTTCGGCGCATCTGACAGTTGTCGGTATTCTGTCGCCCGGTGAGGGCACCGGGCCTGCAACGGATGGAGATTGCCGGAGGGGCGACGTCCTCGTCGCCCGCCGAACAGGGTCTGCAACTCTCATCGCCGGGGACGAGGCCGTCCCCACTCCAACGCCTTCGTGTGCGCGAACAGAGCACACCAGGCCGCGTGCCGCCACGCGGCGCATACTCGATTCCCACCGACAACCTCCAGATGCACTGCCTGCGCCTGCGCCTGAGATCTCGGGCTTGGCAACAGGCTTGGCAACGGCGGTTGCGGCGGTTAGGGTGCCGCCCATGAACTTCCCAAGATTCGGGACCACAGAGGGGGCGCACGCGGGACCGCGTGGCTCTCGGAAGCACCTCGCTCAAGGAGCGCTTCGACTGCTGATCGTCGCTGCGTCCTTGGCCACAAACGCAGGCGCCTCCGAATTGCACATCGGAGCCGCTTCTGTCGATATCACCCCGACACTGCCCGTGGCCCTCTGCGGACAGTTCAATCTGCGGATCGCGACGACCGCGGAAACTCCGTTGACCGCCAACGTCCTGGCATTGGAATCCAGAGAACAAGATCGCACGCTCGACCTCGCCATTATGGTGTCCTGTGACCTGGTCGGCATCCCGGACGAGATGCTCAGGATGGTCCGGCAGGAGGTGCGCCGGCAACTGCCTGAACTGGACACTCGAAAGCTCTTTTTGAACGCCACCCACACTCACACCGCCCCAGTCCTCGACAATGCCCCGGGTTCATCGTTCCTCTATCCGATCCCGAAAGACGGTGTCCTTCAACCTGAGGAATACGTCCGGTTCTTCGTGGGGCGCGTCGCCGGAGCGATCGTCGAGGCGTGGACCACGCGCGGCCCCGGAAGCGTGACGTGGGGATTGAGCCACGCGGTGGTCGCCTTCAACCGGCGAACCGTCTATTCAGAAAGGCTCCCGACGCCGGGCGCTTTCGGTGACGGAACAGCGCGGATGTACGGGGAGACCAGAGTCCCTGAGTTCAGAAACCTGGAGGGAATGGAGGATCACGATCTGAACGTGCTCTTTTTTTGGGACAAGGCCGGCAAACTCAGCGCGACGGTCATTCATGTCCCCTGCACGGCCCAGTTGGTCGAAGGCCGATCCTCGGTCAATGCCGATTACTGGCACCCTGTGCGCGAGAAATTGCGGCAACGCTTTGGCCCGGAACTGGTGGTGCTTGGTGTGATCGGCGCGGCAGGGGATCAATCGCCCAGACCCCTGTACCGCGGGGCGGCTGAGGAACGAATGACCAGGCTGCGGGGCCTGAGCGGCCTCGATGAGATTGCCAGGCGCATTGTCGTGGCCGTGGAGGAAGCGTACAACACGGTGAACGAGGATCGGCATGCCGACGCGCCGCTCATCCACAAAGTTGACCTTCTGAGTCTGCCGTTGCGCCTGGTGACGCAGGAGGAATATGCTTTCTCCAAGGCAGAACAGGACAAGTACGCGGCACAGATCGCGGCGGACCCGAAGTCGGCTGACGAAGTTCTGACCCGCATGACCTGGAACCGACACGTCGTCGAGCGTTTTGACCGGCAACAGAACACTCCACACCCCCAACTGGACGTCGAGTTGCACGTGCTCCGAATCGGTGATGTGACTCTTTGCACCAGTGAATTCGAACTGTTCACCGACTACGGAATCCGCATCCAGGCGCGAAGCAAGGCCCTCCAGACACTGGTGGTCCAACTGGTTGGCAACGGGTCGTACTTGCCGACGGAAAAGGCTGTGCAGGGCGGTGGCTACAGCGCCGTCATCCAGAGCAACGAGGTCGGCCCGGAAGGAGGTCAGATGTTGGTCGATCGCACCGTTGCATTGATCGGCGATCTGTTTCCTTCGACGAAGTAAGGGATTCCGCAAACTCGTGTTCGGGCCGAACCCGGAGGACGTGCGCGCATGCCGCACGACCCATGAGACGCTGATTCCTTCTCGCGGGACATTCTGGAGTTCACGCTCCTGCCGCATACGCGCGCGGTCCGATGCGTCGTGGTTGACGGTGAGGCAGGCCGACCAGCGGCAGGGCTAGCCCTGCATGTTCATGAGGCGAGCGGGCCGCGGTGGATGGGGGCTCCGCGCAGGGGCACACGCAGGGCAACAGTGGTTCCGGCCCCTGCGGTGGAGCGGCATTCGCAGTGTCCCCCGATCTTTTTGAGGCGCTCCTGGATGTTCGTCAACCCGCGGCCGTGCGCCATGCCTTGGGCAACGGGAAAGCCGCGTCCGTTATCGGCGACCCGGACGATCAGGTGATCCGCCTGAACCGACAGCCCGAGGACAAGCTCGGTGGCGTGGGAGTGGCGGATGGCATTGGCGAGCGCCTCGCGCACGCCCATCGCCAGCTCGTACCGCGCCTCCCCATTCAACGGCAAGGGCGGGATGTCGGCGGGGAACTCGAGGCGGCAGCGCAACCCATCCGCCGTCAGGAACTGGCCCGTTTGCTGCTCGAGAAAGCTGGCCAGACTCGACACCGTGTCGCACCGGGGATTGACCGCCCACACAACCTGCCGCAACCGCTCCGCCAAAGCGCGAATCCGGGCCGCAGCCTCCGCCAGGCGGTCGGACCGAGCCGCCCCGTCGCCTGTCTCGCGCCTGAGGACATCGAGCTGCAGGGCCAGACCGGTGAGCGCGGTGCCCAGGTCGTCATGCAAATCACGGGCGATGCGAGCGCGCTCGTCGGCGAAGGCGTTCTGATGTTCGGCTTTGAGCAGGCGGCGCTGCCAGCGCAGACGATAGGCCTGGATTGCCGCAGTCAGCCCGATGCCAGTCGCGCTGGCCAGGAGGTAGAACAACCACGTCTGCCAAAAATGAGGAGCAAGCGTGAACGCGAACACCGCGGGCGTTTCGCTCCACACGCCGTGGTTGTTGCAGCCCGTGACGCGAAAGGTGTAGGCGCCGGGGCGCAGGTCCGTGTAGAAGGCGACCCGCGCGTTGTCGTCATCGAAGCGCCAGTCCCGATCATGCCCTTCGAGCTGGTACTTGAATCGCATCCCCTTGGGCCTCGCGAAGCTGGTCGCGGTGTAGCGAATCTCGATCACGCGCGCCCGGCCGGGTTGCAGTCGAGCGGTGGGCGGTGGGCATTCGGCGTTCCGGCCCGTCTCTGCCGTTGGCGCGCCGACGCCCGAGTGCCTGCCATCTCCGTAAACGATCTCATCGTCTGCCACGACCTGCTCGATGACCACCGTCGGCGGCACCGCGTTGCGCCGAACGGCTCTCGGGTCCACCACCGCGACGCCACGCGCCGTCGGGAACCAGATGCGGCCCGATCGGTCCTTGCAGCTCGAGGGCTGATTCACCCCTCCGTTGCATTGGCTGTTCAGCATCCCGTCTGCTTCGCCGAAGGCGATCGCAAGCGCCTGTGCCTGGCGTCCCGCCGCCACCGCGGTCAGTTCCCGGCGTGCGACGCGGTAGATGCCCTGCAACCCGCTCAGCCACAGAAAGCCGAAGTCGTCTTCCTGAATACTGTTGACGACGTTTTCGTGGAGGCCGTGGCGGGTGGTGAAAGTAAAGAAACGACCGGCCGCGCGCTCTGAAGTGCCATCAGCCTCCTTCTCTCCCGCCGCCCCGGTTCGAGGAGACGCGTCGACGTCTGGAGGCACAAACCGATTCAGGCCGTGGCGCGAGCCGACCCAGAAAACGCCCTCGGTGTCCTCGTGAATCCACCACGCCCGGTTGTTGTGCTCGCCGAGGGTGGTGGTGTAGGTGGTGATGTGACCGTCCCGCAGGCGGTTCAATCCACCGCCATAAGTGCCAAACCACATATCGCCGCGGCGATCCTGGTAGATCACACGCACGTCCGGATGCGACAGCGAATGCGGGAGTTGCCGAACAGCGCCCGTCTCGTCGAGCCAGAGGACACCTTGATCGAAGCCGGCCCAGATTCGGCCCTGGCGGTCCTCGTAGAGCGTACGGACCCAGCTTTCTCCCAGGCTCAGGGACGCCTGCGACACCCAGACGCCCTGATCGAACACCGCCACCGTGTTTCTGAACTCTCCGTACCAGACGCGACCGCGGCGGTCGGCCAGCAGGCCTTCTGCCCATCCCCAGTTTTGCGGCGGTTGGGGAGCAGGGAGGTTCGTCACGCGCCCCTCTTTAATCCCGCTGACTCCCTGCGCCGTCCCCGCCCAGATGGTGCCGTCGGGACCTTCGGCGAGCGTTCTCACGAAATCGTTTCGCAACCCCTGCGCGCTCGCATAGACTTGAACGGTTTTCGGGCGCAATTGATAGAGGCCCAGTTCGGTGCCCAGCCAGAGGTGCCCTTCATGATCCTCGCAAAACGCGAACACCGGACAATCGAGCAGTTCGGACAAATCGAGGAACTCGGACCGCCCCGCGCGGAACCGGGCCACGCGCGGCGGACCCTCGACACTCCACACAACCCACAACCCGCCGTCCCTCGACGGACAGAGCAGGGCGGGACACTGCTGGTCGTCCGGCGCAACCCGCTCGAGATTCTCCCATTCCGCTCCGGCGCGCTGGCCGTCCGGAGTGGCAGCGGCTGTGGCCACCGTCTGGGGTCGGGTGCTGAGACGCCACAGCCCGTCCCGAGCCGCGAGCAGGACAATGCCTTGATCCTGTCTCGCAACGGACCGGTAATAGGAGTCCGACATCCCGATCGGAGACAACAAGGAAGAGACGCCCGTCTCCGGCACGAAGCGGAACAGGCCGATCGGCATCAGTACCAGCAGGCTCCCCCCTCCTCCTCTTCCACGCGCAGGATTCGGTGTCCCGGGATCTCGTCGCCGTTCTCCGAAGCCCGCCGCGGCCGCAGTTGCCATGTCCGGACGCTCTTGTCTTGCAGCACGACAAGCTGCCCCGGGTGCGGCGAATACCACAGCCCGCCGCCGTGCGCCGGCCACAGGCCGCCGAAGGGCTGCGGGATTCCTTGCTCCTCATCGAACCGCTCGAACCGGTGTCCGTGGTAGCGCAGCAGGCCCTTGCCGGCATTGATCCAGAGGCTGCCGTCCCGTCGGTCTTCAGCCAGCGCGTTGATGGCGTCGTTGGGCAACTCCGGGGTGTTGCTCGAGTTGAAGACCTTGAACTTGACGCCGTCAAACCGCGCCAACCCGGCCAGCGTGCCCACCCACAGATACCCGTCGCGCGTCTGGAGCAGCGCTCGAACGCTGTTCTGCGGCAAGTCTTGCTCCGCTGTGTACCGCGTCACAGTGTAATCGGTCGGGGCCGCGTCTGGCCCGCCCTCGGCGACCGCCAGCCAAAACGCAGCCCCGACAAGGGTCATCCCCGCCCATACACAGCGCGGACTCGAATCGGACGACATGCGGCATCATCGGTACCATGAAACTGCCGTCAGGCAAAGCGCGAAGCGTCCCTTTCTTGAACGTCCCTTTCTTGCAGGTCCTCATCGGAGTTCGTGGAGTCGTCGGGTCATCCGCCGCGTCCGACGAGAATGCCACGGCGCCACCCGCATGGTTGCATTCAGACCAACAACCAGACCGCCGCCATCGAAGGCAACGCAGGCAAACCCATCTACCAGATGTCCAAGTGTAAAGGTTGTTCCCTGACGGCCCCTTACTGGCGGGCCGATATTTCAAATCTGGGATTTCAAATTCGGATTTGAAAGACGTTTTGCACAGATTTGCGCAAGTGCCGCTTATTGGCGGACCCGGAAGAATCGCACCGCATCCGACGCGGGCGTCGTGTAGCCGGAGGCCGCGCCTGGAATGTCCGCCCAGGCCCCAGGCAGGGCAGTGGCGGTCTGCAGCGTGCCGCCGCCCGTCCACTCGACCACGACGTTGGCGCCTGACTGGCGGATGGCGAGAGTGGTGCCGACATCCGGTTGGGTGTTCAGGGCGATCTTGACGTCGTCCATCCAGTGGTTGTCGTTGAGTCCGCCCGTGCGGGCGCCCCAGCCAAAGCGGCCAGCCTCGAAGGGGGCGAACCCGGGCAACGGCAGGGCGCGATAGACGGCGGTGTCGCCGTAGTACAGGTCGAGGGTTCCGTTGCGGTTGACGCGCACGCCGATCTGCTCGAAGGCGTCGTCCGTGCGCAGCACGCTGATGTCGAAGGGCCGGGTTGCGACCTGGCTGCCGCGGTGGACAATCGTGATCTCGGGCGCCACCTCGGTCGTCCCATTGTCATATGTGTCGAAGCCGACAACCAGGCCCGACCCGGCGCCGTCTTCGCCAAACGTCCCATCCACCACATCCGGTCCCAGGACAAAGCTGAACCCGTCGGCGGGAACCGCCGTGCCGCCGCCGACTCGCATCATCCAGGTTGCGGTGAAGTCCTTGATCGGGGCGGCGCCCGCGGGTGTGTTGAGCAGGAACGAGCCGCTCTGGTCGTTCACCGCCTCGGTCAGTTGCAGGAAGGCCGAGTCACCGACGCCTCCCGGGCCGGTGATGATGGCGGTTCCAAAGATGGCGCCGTCGGCCGGGACCGCATAATCGTTGAAGTCGAGGTTGACCGGGGGGTTGGCCCCCGCGTCGAACTTCGCCATAACCGATGCCACCGCAGTGCGGCTCGTCACGGCGTTGCTCGGGCCCGTGACGACGACAGAGTATCCTGTCCCGTCATCGGCCAAGGCCAATGTCGGGGTGGTGTAGGTCGAGCCGGTTGCTCCCGGGATGTCCATGCCGTTGCGCCGCCACTGGTAAGTGACGCCCTGCGGATTGCTCACCAGGACCTGGAACGTGGCAGTTTGACCGAGGAGGACAAGCGCGTCCGCCGGTTCGCCCGTGATGCTGATGCTGGCTGGGATCGTGTAACCGAGGCAGACATTGTCGAACCAGTAGCTGGCGTTGGCGCCGCCGGTACGGGCGTAGAGGGCCAGTCTGAGACCGATCATTGGGACATAGCCGGGAACCTCGAGGTTGCGGTAAACGACCGTGTCGCCCACGGCCAGATCGAGCAGGCCATTCTGTCGGACACGGAGGAGCACGGTCAGATAATTGCCCGAATTCACCAGGGCCAAAGGCACGCGTTTGACGGCCACGACCTAGCCCTGGTAGCGAATATCGATCGAGGGCGCCTCGCCGGCCTTGTTGTTCGGATCGGCATCATCGTTGTCATAGGTGTCAAAGGCCACGGTGATGCCAGTGCCTCCGCCGTTCTCGGCGTCACCAGCCGCGGTGATGGAAACGTCGTTGGCGATGTTGATGCTGAAGCCGTCGGCTGGAGGCACAGTGCCGTTGCCGGCCAGGACGTCGGCCGCCAAGGTGAACTCGAGCAACTGAGCGCCGTCTTCAATCAGCGGTGAGCGGAACCCACCCGCCTGGCTGTTCTCCGCGGTCGTCAGCTTGAGGACGCCGGAGTCGTTGACGCCGCCGGCCGTGTCCACGAATGCGACCGGGGTGAAACCCTCGACATAGGTGCCGCCAATATCGGCTCCGGCAGGAAGCCCGTTGTTGAAGTCGTAGCAGAACTGCGGGGCGCTGGGCCACGCCAAATCGACGACGGTCAATGTGGCTTCCTGGCTGACCGCCGTCTCGTTGCCCAACGTGACCTCGACTTTGAACTTGGCGCCGTCATCGGCGGCGCTGGTGGCCGGCGTGGTGTACGTGCTCGAGGTGGCGCCGGCGACGGCAGTGCCGTTCTTGAACCACTGGTAGGTGGCGCCGGTGGGGTTGTTGACCTCGACATCGAAGGCAGCCGTCTTGCCGACGAGCACCATCTGATCCGCCGGCTGTCTGCTGACGCGGAGCGGTGCGGACAGGTAGGTGTAGATGCGCAGGTTGTCGACCCAATGGTTTGCGTTGAGTCCGCCGGTGCGGGCAAAGAAACCGAACCGGCCCTCGGAGATCGAGCCGAATCCAGGGACTGGCACCCTGTGCATGAGCACCTTGCCGTTCCAGGCGACATCGAGCAGGCCGTCGGGCGTCACGCGCACGATGACGTCGGCGTATTGGTCGCCGGTGGTGATGTCGCTCAAGGCAGTCTTCACCTCGCCCACAACCGTCTCACCCCACTTGAGGGTGATGGCGGGGGCTTCGCCGACGCCATCGTTCGGGTTGCCGTCGGTGTTGTCATAGGTGTCGAAACAGACGCGCAGGCCCGAGCCTTGCCCTTCCTCGGCATTGCCGACGGCGGTCCCGTACGGAAGGTCATTGGCGAAGTTGAAGCTCATGCCATCCGCAGGCACATCGGTCCCTCCGCCGATCAGCACGTCAAATCGGGCGGCCACGCCATAGACGGGGGCGCCGGCATGTGGGTCCGGGATGATGAAGGCGCCGCTCTGGCTGTTTATGTTCTCGGTGATGAGGAGGACGCCCGAGTTGTCGACGCCCATGTTTGGACTGACATAAGGCGCCCATTCGCTTCCGTCGATGGCAAGGCCCAGGCCATAAACCATCGCTTCCACCGGCACCAGGCCGTCATTGAAGTCGTACGACACGACCGGGTCCGGCAATTCCATCTCGACGACGGTCAGCGTGGCTTCGTCCGAAGTGACGGTGTTCGCCCCCAGAGTGACGCGCGCCGAGAACTTCGCCCCGCTATCGGCCATCGAGACCGGACTCAACGTGTAGCTCGTCCCGGTCGCGCCCCCAATCGCCGTGCCATTGCGCAGCCACTGGACCGTCGCGCCATCTCCATTGTTCAGCGTGACCGCGAATGTCGCGGCGCTCCCCTCGACCATGGTCAGGTTCTCCGGTTGCCGGACAATGCCCGGTTTGGGATCGGCGTAGGTCACGATGCTCAGATCGTCGATCCAGTGGTGGGCATTCAAACCCCCGGTGCGCGCGCCGAATCCAATCCGCGCCCCCGACAAAGGCTCGTAGCCGGGAAAGAAGAACTTCGAGAAATGAACCTTGCCGTTGTAGGTCAGGCTGAAACTGCCGTCGGCGTCGAAGAGAATCTCGACCGGCACGAACTCGCTGTTGATCAGATCGCTCAGCGGCAGCAGCGGCGTTGTGGCCACAGTCGCCCCTCCAATCACCAGGCGAATCTGCGGCGCCTCGCCGGTCCCGTTGTTCGGGTCGCCGTCGGTGTTGTCGTAGGTGTCGAAGCAGACCCGCAGGCCGCTTCCTATCCCGGTTTCACTCTAGGTTCCGTCGGGCAAATCCCCCACGCAGAAGCTCCAGCCGTCGGCTGGAACCGAAGTCCCTCCTCCCACCCGAGCCATGAAGGTGGCGCGAACCCCGTAGACGTTTGCGTAGCCGTCCAGGTCCTCGATCACGATCGAGCCGGACTGGCTGTTGGCGTTCTTCGTGAGTTTCAGGCAGGCGGTGTCCCCGACCCCGCCTCCGCTCTCGACCAGGGCATTGCCGAAGATCAGGGAACCGGCAGGCACCTGGCCGTCGTTGAAGTCTGCGTTGAATACCCCAGCTCGCAAGGGCGCGGCAAGAATCAGGGCCGAAACGGCAAGGGTGGACAGCACTGCTATGGATGGGGTCTGCATAACACGACGGTTGGTTTGAGGGTTGTAGGCTGAGGTGCCACATATGCACCTCCCCATCGGCCTTGTCAAGCGGGTGCGAAGCCCGACTTGTGTCTCTGGCCAGACTGTGCTTTGGTCGGGGGCATGAAAAGGCTGATGCGATGGATGCGCCCGCGGGCTCTGCTTGTGGGCTGCGCAGTGCTCTGGACTGCCGGGTGCGTGACTGCGCCGGAAACCGGGCGCAGGCAATTGGTGCTGATCGGGAGCGCCCAGGAAATGCAGTTGGGTCTGCAGGCGTTTTCGGACATGAAAAAGGAGACGCCGGTGAGCAACAACGCGGCGACGAAGGCCTTGGTCGAGAAAGTCGGACGCCGGATCGCGGCGGTGGCGGACCTCCCGGGAGCGGAGTGGGAGTTCGTGATGTTCGAGAGTCCGGAGGCCAATGCCTTCTGCCTGCCGGGCGGCAAGGTTGGGGTCTACACGGGCATCCTGCCGGTCACCAAGGACGAGGCCGGCCTGGCAACGGTGATCGCGCACGAGGTGGCGCATGCGGCGGCCCATCATGGAGCCGAACGGATGAGCCGGGCGATCGTCACACAAGGCCTGGGCGAGGTCGCGTCCGCCTACGTGGGCGGCAAAGACCCGCGCTACCAGGCGGCGTTCGGCTCGCTCTATGGCATCGGCGTGCAGGTGGGCGAGACCCTGCCGCACAGCCGCAAACAGGAATCCGAGGCTGACCAGATCGGTCTGATCTACATGGCCAAGGCGGGCTATGATCCGGAGGCGGCGGTTGCGTTTTGGCAGCGGTTTGCCGAGTACAACCGCCGGCAGGGCAGCCAGACACCGGCGTTTCTGCGCACGCATCCGCTCGACGAACGGCGCATCGCCGATCTCAAGCAGTGGATGCCCCGGGCGAAAGAGGCTTATCGTCCGGCCCGATGAGCAAACGCTTCTGCCACGGGAGAAGCGCGCGTTCCTGCCGCTCGCAACCGCTGGCCAGAGCCACCAGGTCCGAGCGGCTGCCGATCAGGCTCGGATCGAGATTCAACGCCGCGGCGTGACGGTTGCGCCGGGCCTCGAGTTGTTCAAGACGAAGTCTCTGGGCATGGGTCAACCGGTGCCCGCGCGGGCGCAACGGAGAGGGCCAGTCGGCCTTTCTCAAACGCGCCCCCCGGTCCAATGCCTCGAAGAGGGCCCTCCGGCGCCGCAGGGAGAAACGCTTGGGAATGAAGGCGTCGACACTCTCACCCAGGGCCGCCTGTTCGGCCAGAGCGAGCAGGTGATCGTGGTTCAGGATGAAGAAAGGGGGCTGATTGGCGGCTCGAGCCTCCCGGTCACGCCACAGCCAGACCTCACGGAGGATTCCCAAGGCCTTCGGTTCGAGCCGGATCGAGCCGCGGATGCGCCAGAGTCCGTCGGGGTCTTCCTCTGTCGGCCGGGTGCAATCGCGCACCAGTTGCGCGCACATTTGGCGGTGCCAATCGAGCCGGTCCAGCGCCCGCAGACGATCGGTCAGAAGCGTGGCCAACGGGTGCAGGTAACGCGTGTCGCTCCGGGCGTAGACAATCATCCGGTCCGTGAGAGGGCGCCGAGACCAGTTCGCCTTCTGCGGGCCTTTGTCGAGCTTGGTTCCCAGGAGCGACTCGACAAGCGCGCTGAGCCCGAACTCGCGCATACCGATCACGCGCGCAGCCAGCATCGTGTCGAAAATCGCGTGGGGAACGAACTGGTAGCCCCGGTAGAGCATCCGCAGATCGTAATCGGCGCCATGCAGCAGCAGGGTCCGCCCCTCGAGGGCCTGCCAGAGAGGGGCCAGGTCCATGCCGCTGAGGGGGTCCACAAGCGCATCCTCGCCGGGCGTGCTGAATTGCATGAGACACACTTTCTCCGGATACGAGTGAAGACTGTCAGCCTCGGTGTCCATGGCCACCCAGTCCGCCGCGCGGAGTCGGGCGACAAAACCAGTCAGCATCGCCTGTGTGTCGATCACCGCCTCAGTAAGGGACGAAGAGCGCGAAAAGGGAAGCCGGATGTTCGGCCCAGGCACTCGAGCAGCATTCACTTGACTGATGGGGCCGCAGAACTTTAAGTCTCGGCCCGACAGCTCGGAAACACCAGCCAATGAACCTGACAACGGCCTTTTTGCAGTCGGCGGAGAGGAATGCGACGAAAGCAGCGGTTCTGTGGGGCGACGCCGAGCGGAGCTACCGGTCTTTTGCGGATCAATCCGCCTGGGTCACACACCACTTGCGGACACGGTTGGGTGTGAAGCCTGGGGACAGGGTGGGCTTGTGGTTGAGGAACTGTCCGGAGTTTGTCTCGGCCTTCTTCGGCATTCTCGGCGCCGGGGCCATTGTCGTGCCCATCAACAACTTTCTCAAGGCGGACGAGGTGGGTTACATCCTGGGGGATGGCGGCATTGACGTGCTGGTGACTGAAGGGGGGATGGAAGAAGCGCTCGAGCGGTTGACGGCGGCGCGTCCGGGCCTGGGGCTGTTGCGGACAGAGACGTTCGGCGCGGCGCCGGCGCATGCGGTCGAACTGCCCGGGCTGAGACAGGAGGAGCAGGACCTGGCGGTGATCATTTACACGTCGGGAACGACGGGGCATCCGA